>JBEHXD010000101.1:0-12229 GCA_048498875.1 Verrucomicrobiota bacterium | reverse complement strand
GCGGAAGACGCCCCGGCTTTCCGCCTGAAACCACTTCGCTTTGCCGCATCGGCCGCGGAGCACGTGCTCGTGCTCGGCACGCCGCCACCCTCCCTGCCCGGCCGCACGATGACGGAAATCGAAAACGTGATCATCCCCGCAGGAACGGCCTGGGCGCCGGTGATTTCACCGGTCACAGTGAAACAGGTGCTCGGGGCCGGAAAAGGCGAATGCATTCTCTGGGACAAAACCGGCGTCCAGCTGCTCAGTGAAGAACTGTTTGTTCCCGCCAGTCGTACGGCGGCCCGCGCCACGCGGGATAAAATCAATGCTCCGTCCTCATGAGCAACGCGCGCAGAACCGCCCTGAATTATTTTCGCACCGCTCCCGGTTCGTTGTGGAAATGGGAGGAGGATGGCCGCGTGCTCGTCTGGACCGATGGGACCACCCTCGCTTTTCGCGGGGAACTCGACGCTCTCATCCAACAGCTGGGGATGAAAGGTCTGCCTGCCTTCCCCTCGCTGGTGCTCATGCTGGCCGCCTGTCGGGGAAAGTTCCCGCTGCTGCAACCGGCCGGAACCGGGAACGCAAACCCGGGACAGCTCGAGTTGTTTCAGGCCCTGAACCGGCGAAATCACGAGCGCGCCCTGGCCGAGCTGGACAAAATCGCGCAGCTTCCCGCCGAGCTCACGCAAAAAACCAAGGGGAAGCTTTTTCTCGCCAGTACGGTTTTCGAAAATTCCAAGTTTCTGCCCCAAGCCGAGAGCGCAGAGATCCTCGCCAGCCTTTCTGAAACGTGGAGCGAAAAAGAACTCAACACCCCGGAGCCCGATGCGTCTCCCGTCGACCTGATTGCCGCAATGTGGACGGTGGCGGAAGGCGTACGCCAGCACACGGCCGAGTCGCTGACCCTTCGTTTGAAGACCGGTCTCGATGCTCTGCCTAAAATCGCCGCAGCGATTGAACTGCCGCCCGATGAAAAGGCCCGTCGCCTTCTGGCCGAACTCAAAAATGATCCGGACTACGTGGGCCTTGCCCTCGCCACGCGTGATCTCATGGCGGCAATCCGGCTGCCCACCTTTGTCTCAAAAATCGACGAATTTGCGCTCGGTGGTTCGTCCAGTCTGGGCAATCGCGGTTCGCTCGACCGGTTGTTGTTGAGCGAGCTCGCGCACGACGACTGGACCCTGGCCACGCGGATCGCATTAAACGAAGCGCTTTATATTCACCGTGAACCGCCCGCCGTGAAACCGGAGCGGTCACTCGTGCTCCTCCTCGACTCCGGACTGCGCATGTGGGGTCTGCCGCGGGTGCTCGCCGTGTCCGCCGCCCTGGCCCTCATCGCCAGTCACCGCAGCACGGGAGCCGTCACGCTCTGCCGCGCAAAAGGCAATACACTGGAAACCATCGATCTCCTCTCCCGCCGTGGCCTCGAATCGCACCTCGAGGTTCTGCACACCGAACTGGATCCCCGCTCGGCCTTTTCCACGCTCAGTCAAAAGCTGGCGGAAGCCGGGGACACCGACTTTGTCCTGCTTACTCATCGCAATACTTTTAGCGACCCGGGCTTTTTAAATCACCTGGCCAGGACCGAACTCGGCCGGAGTTTCGCGGTGTTGACTGACAACGACGGAGTGGTGCAACTCTACCCGCTGCCTTGGGGCACACCCCGGCCGTTTGCGCAAACGACCGTCAACCTCGACCAGCTGCTCGCGGCACCTCCGGAACGCACCGTGCTGCCATTGATCGATCGGGGAAAAATCCGGGACCTCCCGGCGATTTTTGCCCAACCCCATTTTCCGTTGCTGATGTCGATCAACAACCAGGTCGAGCAAAGCATCCAGACTTCTCACGGAAATTACTTCATCACGTCGGACCGCAGACTGCTAAAGACGACCTCCCCGCACTGCGGTGCCCAACAGCTGCTCACCGATTTGCCGGCCGGCAAAACCTGCGCATTGCTGTGCGACGGCAAAGGACGGGTGATCGTGGTGAAAGGCCGGGCCGCTTCCGGGCAGATGTCCGTCGTCATTCTGCCGCCGCACGCCACCACGCCCCTGATGGCCAAATTCAGCGGGCCGCATCACCCGTCAGCCACGATCATCGATCAGGAAACCCTCATCCTGGTCCTGAACACCCGCGTCGTGGCGGTGTCGCTGGAAACTGGCGAAATTCTCAGTGAAAGTCCGTTTCCCTCCGGCATGAGCTGGATCAACGGGCGGTATTTTTCCCCGGGCATCGGCATCCAGTTCGTCTCCTGGACCGGACATGCCTTCCACTGGGACGACGTGGTGTCAGGGCGCTCGTTTCACAAACGCGACGTCGCCCTGGTCTTTGAGCGGGACGCCGTGGGCGCCTGGATTTTATTGCGGGACGGCAGCATCCTTCAACCCACCGGGGCAGAATTCATGGGCCTTGGCTTCAGGGTATCCGGCGCCCGCGCCTTGCAAAACGGCAACACTCTGCTCGTGCATCAAGCAGTCGGCGGGGCACAACATGCCGTCTCGCTGGCGAAGAAAGAATCCCAGCCTGTTTCCGGACCCAAATGGGAAGCCCAACTCGATTCGGCGGGACCTCCTCCCACACGTCCGATTCAGGCACGTTTCCAATCCATCCACGCCGCCCGGGGAAAATCCATTTCCCTGCAAAAATCAAACGGACGCCGGTTCGAAATCTGTTGCCGGGCGATTTCATTGCTCCTCACGGATCCGCCGGAAAAAGCCCCGATGCCGGCCGAATTTACCCGGACCTTTGCCTTCTCCGTCGCACCCACGTCCATCGGGTGCAATTTGCATGTCGCCAGCTGGCCCGGCGGAAGCAAGGCCTGGTTGGACAGCCGCGGTTTCCTGCATCTGCGCAGTCACGACACCACCGTTCCCGAAATATCACTCGCGCTCAATCACGGGGAGATGGCCGCCTGGATCAGCGGTGAGCAATCCTGCGGGAATGAGTTTTTCACCGGCAGCAAGGCAACCGCCAACGCCGGCCGCGCCGCGGAAGTCCTCGGATTATTTTGCGACCGCCTATGCTGACGCTTCCCCTCAAGCTGATCCCTTGCGCGACCGCCCGGCGAAAGCCCCGCGCTTGGCTGATAACCGGCGAAGAGCCGGCCGCGTGGTTTGCGGAAATCGCCCACTGGCCGGTACCGTCCCACCAGCTGGCGTTTCATCTTCTCCGCGATCCGGTGACGGACAAAATCGCCGGCGCCCTGGTCGCTCCGGACGTGGCCCTCGATCTGCCCCCCGGCCGCCGCGCCCAGGCTTATGGGGAAATCATTCCCGGCTTTTTCGTGCCGGTCCACTCCCTCCTCTCGCCTGCGGTCGATGACCGCGAATTGAAATCACTCTGCCTGCACGCGGTATCCGTTTTTCATCCTGTTTATGGATTGGTGGGATTCGAAACCCACGAAATAAAACGAGCCGCGGACTTATTGCTTCCGCCCCCCATCAATCCCGAAAACTGGAGCGCAGCCCGTTCGCCAGCGCCGCCCTGGGTGCCGTTGCGATTCGTCCGCCTGATGGCGTCGTTGAGTTTCACGGAAATCTTCGGCGAAGAGAGCAAGGAAATCGGCAGCGAACCCATCACCGAGCTTCCGCCCACCCCGCAGGAAAGTGCCGGCACCCTGCCCGGAAAAATTGGCAGCGGAATTTCGTCCGCCCTGGTCAAGGCGTTGCTTGGACTGACCGCGCTCGCACCCCGGCGGGTTGGCATCGCGCCCACCTGGATCAACCACCTGGAATCCTGGGCTCAAAGCAAACTTTCCGGTATGACGGAAAAGCTCGATTTTATGCGCAACAAGGAGCTGCACCGACTGCTGGAGATGCTCGAGAAGGACCCCGAGGAAGGGTTGAAGCACGCAATTTCGCTGGCTCAGCTCGCCCATCGCGGAAAAGCCCCGCCCTCCAGCCGGCTCGGTCAACGTCCGACTGATTTCAATCTGAGCCGGCTCGGCGGCGGCCACGCGGCTGACGGATGGAACATTTCCGCGAACATCCAGAATAACCTCGCCACCCTTTATCGAAACAATGCCCAGCGCGAAACCAAACTCGGCCGGCACCGGCGGGCGGCTTACATTTACGCCGAACTATTGGGTGATTTCGCCGCCGCAGCGGATGTTCTGAAACAAGGCCGGTTTTTCCGCGAAGCCGCCTTGCTTTATCAGGAACGGTTGAACAAGCCGCTGCTGGCCGCGGAGTGCCTGAGCGAAGGCGGGTTTCACCATGAAGCCATCGAAATTTTCGAAAAACATGAACGCTGGCTGGAAGCCGCGAGCCTGTACGAAAAGCTCGGCAACCAGGAACGGGCAGAGGCCACTCTTCGACGCGCCGTCGCGGTTCATCTCAAATCAGACGACATCCTAGCCGCCGCGCAATTGCTCGAGACCCGCCTGCATGTCCCCGAAGAAGCCCTGGCCTTGCTCACCGCCGCCTGGCCCGACGGAAAGCAGGCCATGCCCTGTCTCCGGGAGCGCATCGCGCTTTTGACCCGTTTGCAGCGGCGCGATGCCTTGCTCCAGCTCGTCACCACACTCGCGCAGCAGACCTGCGCGCCCCGCCATCTCGTGGAATTGGTTGGCCTGCTCGTGCACACCGCCAAAAACACCGCGGATGGTTCCCTCCGGCAGGCCGCAGCCGATGCGGTTCAGATCAAGGTCTCGGTTGCGCTCACGTTGGGAAACCTGGAATCGAGCGGAGAAACGGCCGTTCTTCGGGCGCTGACCCAGCTTGCACCCCAGGACCGGTTGCTCGGCCGCGATACCAGCCGTTTCCGAAATCGCCGTCAGCCCCCCGTCCCGGCCCGACTCCCGGCTCCCTCAACCCAGTTTATCCGGAAATACGTGTTGGAAAAAGGTCAGACGCTTCATCTGCCCAAGGTGGGAACCTGGATGCAAATCAGAGGGGGGATGGCCCACTTCCAGGCCGTGGCGAGACGGGACAATCAACACCTGTTCTTCACGCGCGCCAGTTGGAGAGGCGCCCAGCAAAGCGCGGATTGGACCGATCCTTCGCCACAAATGAAAACCTCGCTGATCTTCAGCGCAGGCTCGCAAGCCACAGTGTTGGGGCGACCCTTCGCGCCCGGATTGAAGATCTCGATTTTGCCCGCCACCGAAGCGTTTGGAAACATCAGCTGCATGGTGGGCACGCCCGAATGGTTGCCCGAGGATACCATCCAGACATCAGAGGCAAAAGGCATTTGCTGGGGAGTACGCGTTGTCGGCAGTCGGATCGTAGTCGCCAGCTTTCAGGCCGGAAAACAGCTTTACTCGCGGGATGTCACGGAAGATCTGACCTCTGCGGGCGCAACCGGGGGAGGAACCGCTCTGTTGATCGATGCGACCGGCGCACGCGGCCGGGTCGCTCTGGCCTATGGCGATTGTCTGCTGGTCATGAACGACGGGAAACCGCTTCAAGCAATCAAACACGAAAGCCGGATTGTCGGTCTTATCCCCGGCGACGAGGTGCTTCCGGGCTGGTTTGTGATTCTCGAACGCGGCACGGTTTTCGTCGATGCCCATACGATGACCGCCGCCACCGTCGAGGAAAGCCTGCCCGCCGCCCTCTCCGCTTCCCTGGGTGATGGGCGCATGATCCTGGTGGCCGAAGGCGAGGGCAAAGTCTTTCAACGTTATACGGGGAAATGGCATCACATTGGTTTCTTCTCACTGCCGAAAATGGCCAACCCCATCATTGGGATCAGTCCAACCGATTTCCCCCAGGAATTTGCGGTTATTGATGAGAAAGGCGAGGTCCAGCGCTGGAAAGTGCCGATTTGAGCAGACGATCCACCGCGACTCCATTTCCTAGCCGGCAGTCACCGTTCCCTCGATCTCGATTGGGAAATTGACGGACCGGGCAATGAAGCAGTAGCGGTGGGCTTCCTCGTGCAACGCCTGGGCTTTTGCCGGATCGCTCTCGCGCGAGACCTTAACCGCGGGCCGGAGCGTGACGCGTTCAAATTGTCCCGAGCCATCCGCGTTTTCCTGCATCACGCCGACCGCTTGATCGCGATAGTCCTGCACCACCACCTTGTTGACCGCGCAAAGGTGCAGATACCAGAGCATGTGGCAGGAGGACACGCTGCCCACGAGGAGCTCCTCAGGATTGTAACGGGTGGGATCACCCCGAAACGCCGGATCGCTGGACGCCGGAATCGTCAATTTCTGATCCGCGATGATTTCGTGGTCACGGCGATAACCACGGTAGTTGCCCGTGCCTCCACCGTCGTTGCCGGTCCAGATCGTGCTGATTTCGTAGTGATGCTGTTTCATAGGCCGATAGCGATGGACGCCAGCGGAACCCGTCCGCGCATCCCTGTTTTATCCGACACTGAATCACTATTCCGAGTCGTCAACCCGACGGATCGATTGCGTTTGCGATTAAAACCAACTGTCTTGGCAGCCCTAAAGTGCGGCTAAAAATCCAGGGCAACCTCCGGTATGAAGACTTGAACCCAGGGGAATCTCCGCCATAAACGGCCATGTCCCCCGTGAATCGGTTCTACCCAGCGGAAAAACGATATCACTCGCGCAGCTCAAAGAGCCCACGTGGCGTTGGCTTTGCGTTTTGCGGACTCTTCACGGTTGCAACCGCGTGGTCGCTACTCGCGGTGTTGTCCTCTCCCGGCAGTGTGGAAGCTCAGACCCACTCGGGATATGGCTGCCGCTACTCCAGTCCAGTCTTGCTCCTCACCTTTCAAAGTGACGGTCGGATTTTGTGGCCCGACGGCGCATCGCATAGTCTGGATGAATCCAAGACTTTGCTGGCTGCTGCGTGCGCCACGGACCCCGAGCGGGGGCTGGCGTTGCTGGCCGCCCCCGACGCCAAGCTTGAACCCTGCCTCGACCTGCTTGATACCGCCCAACTGATGGGTCTGACCCGGGTAGTCCTGGCGACGCCTGCCAATTATCAACTCCCCTGATCCACGGAGTCTCTCACCCGGCCGCCGCACCGTCGTTGCCAATCGATCCGCAGGGACAGCTGTCTAAAGCCTCATTGACCGAGGCAATTTCATCCGCAGTGGTGGGTTGGCGATGAACAAAGCTGTAACCGGTTTCGTCGTGACGAACAAAAACCTCCGGAACCAAGGTGCGGCATAGATCGCAATCGAGGCAGGAAGCGTCGACATAATACAAGCCAGGAACGTTTTGTGAAAGTCGTTGGGAGAGATTGGCCATGGCGAAAAAATTGAACGAGCAACGACGCCAGCCACCGCAGCGTTCTACGAGCCCAATTCCTGAAACACCTTGAGCATGGCGGGGTGCAATTTTCCATTGCTGGCCACATAACGGCCGCGATCCAGGCGCTGGGGATTTTCCCCGCCTTGATAGTCCGTCACTTTTCCTCCCGCTTCCCGTGCGATGAGCATGCCCGCCATCACGTCCCAGGTTTTCAAATCCTTCTCCCAATAACCGTCGAGCCGGCCGGCACCGACATACGACAGATCCAGCGCCGCGCTGCCCAGGCGCCGTTCGCCACGGATGCGGACCAGAAACGCACTCCACTCCTTCAGGTTATTGTCGGGATTGGTATGTTTGTCGTAGGGAAATCCACTCGTAATCACTGCATCGATCAAATCGGTGGTCCCGCTGACCCGGATCGGCTGGCCGTTCAATTCGGCTCCCTTCCCGCGAATCGCCGTGAAAAGTTCGCGCCGCGTGGGATCGTAGACCACGCCAAGCAACGGCTGCCGATCAGGCGTCGCCAGCGCGATGCTGGTACAGAAATGAGGGAGCTTACTCGCAAAATTCACCGTGCCGTCGATCGGATCGACATACCAGTGAAACGGAGCCGACTTCGCCGGCGCGCCTTGCCCGCCGCCCTCTTCCCCGACGATGTGATGATCGGGAAACCGCGAGAGCAATTCACGCACGATGTACGCTTCCGTCTCCGTGTCCGCCGCCGTCACGATATCAATCCGACTCGACTTCGACGTCGTGGGCACCGGCGCTGCAAAATGCCGCAGGATAATTTCCCCCGCGCCGCGGGCGATGGCTGTGATGTCAGGAAGGAGATGCGCTGGTTGGATCATCGGTTAACTCCGAGTGCATCAGATCAACTCTGACCGCAAGCCGAAGCAGCTAGCTAAGTCTCTTTTAACCAAATCTCTAGTGAGGAATGTCTGCGCATAACCATGTTCGAGCTGCGCCATAAAAAGCCGGGATTCGATGTCCATCAGACTGAACAACTGTTCAAACGGCCACGATGGATCCTTTTTTGTGCAATTAAAGGTGCACATCTTTGTATAAACTTCTGCCACTTCAAACGAGTTCTGATCAGCGACGTCGAATTCCTTGCGGAAACGAACATTCATTAGAAAGCGGATTCGTATTTCAGGGTAAGATCGGAGACTCAGTTCAATTGGTCGTATCAGACTGGTAAATAAAACCAGTCTTTCGATCGCCTGATATTTTTCAGGCCAATGGCCCAACTGATAGGCTATCCATTCGTCTGAACACAATGACGTGTAGACAATGTCGGAACCAGCCGAATTATCAAAAGGGGCTCTTTGACTTCTTTCCCACATGGTCAAAACCCAAACCCACCCTGCCCCAATGCCACGGGGGCCAGATTGGTCCGCAATGAAATCACTCCCACTCGCTGGTTCAGGATGGCTTGTGCAATTTCCGGCGTGGTTACGGTCAGCAATTCCGCAGGATTTGATTCGGTGAGCACGTGGCGCTCTGAACCGAGTTTATCCACGATCTCTCCCGCGATCCGGCGCACTCCGGTCGTGTCAGGTTTTTTGCCTTCGACCTCGGCGATGACATAACTCAACGGTTTCAGCGCTTCGAACGGCGGCGCGCCCCCGGGCGGCACGGGCTGCGCCCTGACTTCGCTGAGGGCAGCCATGCGGTCGCGCGATCCGATGGTGAGCTTGCGAGAGCACTGGGGACACACCGGCCAGGCATCGAACGGTTCTTTGCAGTGGCTGCACCAATTCAGAAAATAACGCGTGAGCTCGATCGGGAATTTTAACGTGCCCTTGATGGCGCCGCTCCCCGTCGAACGAAGGGCCGCCATCAGCGAATCGTAATTCGGTTCGATCTCGAGCAACGTACATTCGCGTCCGATATTTTCCAACGAATGCGCGTCCGAGCAGGAGAAGAGCGCATGGCCATCGAGCCCTGACACGCGCCGGCACATCGTGGGATTCGAAGTCAATCCGGTTTCAATCGCCCAGAGATTCGGCAGCTCTTCACCATAGATTGCGTCAGCCGACGTTTTTCCGCCAACCACGCCGAGGACGGAAAACCACGGATTCATAACGTGGGGCGCCGCCACCCGCACCCGGTCGAAATTCGCGGCTCCTCGCACCAGCTTCGCCGGAGAAATGATCAGGGTTGGCCGGCCCTCTTCCAACTTCCCATGCTTGGAGATTCGTCCGGCAAATTCGCGCGCCACTGCCAGCGAAGGAAAATAGAGGAGTTGATGAATTCCCTTCATCTCGTCCGCCATCGACGTTGCGCAGTTCACTTCAGTGCTGAGCACAAAACGCAACGGCTTCCGCAGCATATCCGGTACTCGCGCAAATACCGCCCGCTCAACCTCCGGCTTTAGCATCAGAAAGCCGGGCTCCGCTTCAACCGTGAGCGACTCGATTTCGTCCTGCCACTGCGGCTGCAGGCAATCCCCGGTACCCAGCAAATCCACACCTTTCCGCAGTGCCCAGAGCGCGATGTTCTCCAACGTCATCGCCGGGGAGACCCCGGAAGCGTAACGGGAATGAAGATGGAGATCGGCAAAGAAACGCACCCGGGAAGGTTTGCCAGTTCAGCGGGGATTTCAACCCAGTCGCACACAAAAATTCCACCCAGACGAAACCTCGAACGCAGCATTCCTGAACATTCGTCCGGAATCACTAGCCTGCCGGCCAATCATAAAGGGCCGCATGACCCAGTGTGCCCGACGGACATTTCGATTAAGGTGCGTCCTCAACAATAACTCATCCGTACTTTTGTCATGCTCGCCATCGTCATCATCCTCACCTCGCTCATCATTCTGGTCTCCACCGACTCGGATTCAAAAACCACTCATACCTGAGGCTTCATTCCGAAGGACGCAGGCTGAAAGGATCCGGGCGAATCCGCTCGAATTCCTGCAACAGATCCGGAAACGCCTCGCGAATGGGTGAAGTAGCGAGAAATTCGCCGGCCAGTGCCTTCGAACCGCGCCCTCTCAATCCGGCATAGACGTGAAGTTCAAACTGAAGCCGCAAACGGGCTTCCTCGGTTTTGAGTCCCAGCGCGGAAAACAAAAGCAACAGCGACTCCACGGTCGAATATTTCCCGGAAAGTTCCTGACCGCGCAGCCAATAACGGCTTTCTCCTCCCTCGGGTAACCGCACCAGCTTTCCCCACGGCGCTACGACTTTCGACATACGACCGGCCTCGGGCCAGCTCGCATCAAGCAACAGCACCTGGACGTGGTCCAGGGATTCTGACGTCGGCAGCGGTTCGCCCCGCGGATGAAGGATCCAAAGGGTTTTTCCCGGCAGCACGATCGATTCGCGCGAGGGCGGTGTCTCCCGGCGAAACAAGTGATGCCGCGACGCGGGGATGATGCGGTTGATCAACCGTCCCGTACTTGTGGGCCGGAGGAATTCGCGATAGTGAATCAGCACATCGATTGCAAAAGGACTGATCACTTCCTGCCAGGCCGGGCAGACGCACCATCGTTGTGGCAAACGACAACGATCGCAGCGGCGGGGATTTAAAAAAAGACTCTCGCGGGACATCCGGAGGGAAGATGTGCCGGCATTCGTCCCCCGGTCAAATCAACCTCAGTTGCACACTCGAAAAGAGTTTCAATCTCAAGAGGGAGCGGCGGCCACGAGAAACCAATCGCCTCTCCAATAAAACTGCGTAGAAGTGAACCATGGAAATCAAACGAAGCGGTTCACAACCCTCCGGCAAAGGCCCCGCCGATTGGTTCACCGGCACGGTGCGCATCGACCCCCAGTTTCCCGCGACCGCTCCCGCGCGAACCGCCGGCAACAGTGTCACCTTCGAACCCGGCGCCCGGACGGCGTGGCACACGCACCCGCTCGGCCAGACTTTGATCGTCACCGCCGGCTGCGGACGCGCCCAACGCTGGGGTGGTCCCATCGAGGAAATTCGTCCCGGGGACGTCATCTGGTTTTCTCCCGGCGAAAAACACTGGCACGGCGCCTCGCCCACGACCGCCATGACCCACCTTGCCATCCAGGAACACCTCGACGGCAAACCCGTGGACTGGCTGGAAAAAGTCACCGACGAGCAATACGGCGCGTAAGGAAATCCCTTCCAAACGCCTGCGAAACCTGTCCAACCCGCTCCCACGCTTCAAGTGGCTGTCCGGTACGGATGGAAGGGCACCCCGGAGTGCGAGCGGAGAAAGTAAACCACGGACGTGCCCTTCGACGAGGGCCGTTGGCCCTTGCTCAGGGCCATTCGCTGTGCTTTGGCAATCAACGCATTCATGACTTTCTTGTATCCCAGCCGCAGGCCATGAGCAAGGGGGTGCATCGCACCCCGCGTCGAATGGCTGCCCGACATGGATTCGAACCATGACTAGGTGAGTCAAAGTCACCTGTGCTGCCATTACACCATCAGGCAAGAGGGGTCAAAGAACAGGTCTGGTCGCCGTGGGTCAAGGGCGGAATAATGCGCCAAAAAACTGGCTCAATCGACGTCAAAATCCCCTCTCTTTTGCCGGCTTGTGCCTGGCGGTATCCCCCGTATCGGTAGACCATGCGCCTTCCCCTCGCTGCCTGGCTGGTTACCGGTGGTTTTTGCTTTTTCACCCTGACCGCCAGCCGAGCGCAAACGACCGCCTCTTCACCCACCGTCTGGCGGTTGAACGATCTTCAAGCCCTGGGTGGCACGGCAGTCACGGTGGTCGGCCATCCTCAGATCGTCGAAGAGCCTTGGGGCAAGGTGACCCATTTTGACGGCACCGCTGACGGGCTTTTCCTCCCGATCAATCCGCTCGCTGGTTTGTCAGAATTCACCCTCGAAATTCTCTTCAAGCCCGAGACGGGCGGACCGGCGGAACAACGTTTCTTCCACATTCAGGATCAGGCGAGCAATCGGGGACTGCTGGAGATCCGTCTGATCGATGCCCAGTGGGCACTCGACAGTTTTCTGTATGCCGCCAAACCGGAAAGCCGGTGCACCCTGCTCGATCGCACCAAACTGCACCCGGCCAATCAGTGGACCTGGGTTGCGCTGGTTTAGACCCACGGCCCCATGATCCACTACGTAAACGGT
>JBEHXD010000100.1:0-12287 GCA_048498875.1 Verrucomicrobiota bacterium | reverse complement strand
TCCGCTCGTGGTGCTGCGCAGAAAATTTTTTCCGCCCCAAACCGGGGAGAGCGACGTCAAGGTGAATACCGGGCCGGTCGAAGCGGGGTTGGGCGGCATCATGCGATTGGAGCATGAGTGGTTGCGACTCGGCGGGCGGATGCCCTTTGGTAATTCGGTACTGACTGTGGCGCAGAAAGTGACTTGATGAAGCCCACGGCACCCATGAACCCCGCGTTAAGCTTTGTTATTCCCCTTTACTATAGCGCTGAAACGATCACTCCGTTGGTCAGGGAAATCGAGGGCTTGTCGATTGAGGGCGGCCACGAGTTGATTCTCGTCAACGATGGAAGCCGGGACGCCACAGCGGGCATTTGTCGCGAGCTGGTGCGCGACGCGCGCATTCCGATTGTTTTTGTGAATCACGCCCGGAATTACGGCGAGCACAATGCCGTGCTCACGGGTTACCGTCACGCGCGCGGTGCCCACGTGGTGAATCTGGATGACGATGGACAAAATCCCCCGGTTCAGGCGGTGCGTCTTTGGGAATACGCCAAACGCCACGGTTTTGACGTCGTGTACGGGCATTATGGGGAAAAGAAACATGCGATCTGGCGGAATTTTGGCAGCTGGTTCACGAACCGGGTGACGGATTGGGTGCTCGACAAACCCCGGGGATTTTATCTGTCGAGTTTCCGTTGCATTTCCGCTTTCACGGCGAAACAGGTGGCGGCCCACGAAGGGCCTTTTCCGTATATCGACGGCTTGATTTTGCAGGTTACGCAGAATCTGGGAGCGCTGGAGGTGGAACACGCCCAGCGGGCGAGCGGACAGAGCGGCTACACGATGCGCCGGTTGGTCCGGCTCTGGACGAGCACCTTCGTGAATTTTTCCGTAATGCCGCTCCGGCTGGCGACCTTGTTGGGCATGATCATGGCGGTGATTGGACTCAGCGGTCTCGCGGTGGTCATGTATCTCCGCTTGAGCAATCGCGGTCCCGATTATGGTTGGGGTTCCCTGATGGCTGCCCTGCTGATTTTCTCCGGAACGCAATTGGTGATGCTGGGACTGATCGGAGAATACATCGGCCGCATGTTTCTGACGGTGAACCGCCGGCCCCAGTCGGTGGTGCGCACGGTCGAATACGGCGGTCAGATGTAGTCGGTTCGGTCCGTGGAGACAGTCGCGGCGGGAATAACCGATTCCAGAATTTCCCGCCATCGCAGTTCCTCTTTTATCAAAGCGCCTTCCACTCCGGCCGCCACGCGGGGACCTGGCGACCTTGCGCCTCCCAGATAAAGCAGGGCTTCGCCGAGCATTGCGTAATCGAGCACGTGGGATTGATCGGCGTTGGTCGCAATTTGATGACGGCACCAGGCGGGAGCCATCAGGCGGGCGATTTGCGTCCGCCAGCGTTGCTCGAGACGATAGGAATTTTGCTCATCCCTCAGTTTCCTGCCTGCCGAGGAACTGATGTGGTGCCGGACCCGGCTGCGCAGTGCGACGTAGTTTGAAAATCCCCGGGAGGCGGCCCGAAGGCACAGGTCGATGTCTTCACTCCCGTTGACAAAGCCTTCGTCAAATCCTCCCAGGAGATGCCAGTTGTTCCGGCTGATCGCAAAACAGGCGCCGGTGAGGGCGTCGACCCGGCGAATGGCGCGACTTTCGCTCCAACGCGCGGCAAGCGGGACGCGGTCCAGATGGGCCGGCTTTCCCTTGTGGTTAAAGAATATTCCGGAATGGTCGGTTTTTCCGGTAAGCGCATTGATTTGCACGTTTCCCACCAAGCCAGCATCGGGAAACTGCCGGAATGCGGCCAGCATCGGCGCGAGCCAGTGATCCAAAAAAACCAGGTCGTTGTTGATGAAAAACAGGACGTGGCCCCGGGCGATTTCGACGCCGCGATTACAGCTGGCGGCGAAGCCGCGATTGCTTTCGTTCAGTACTACCCGATGAGATTGGGTGAGCGTGCGGAGCCACTCGCGGGTGCCATCGCTGCTTCCGTCATCCACCCAGATGATCTCGTGGATGAAATCGCGTGGGAGCGTCCGCACCAAACTTTCCAGCATGGCCTGCGTGAGGGGCAGGCAGTTATACAGGGGAATGATGAAGGAAGCTTCCACTCGTTCGTCTGCTCGGGCGTTTGCGATGGACAAGCGGCGCGGAGACGGAGCTGGCGTCCGGCGGTCAGGACAGCAGTCGCTTCAGGTACTCGCCGTAGGAGGACTTGCCGAGTTTCCTGATGTTGGCCTCAAGCCCCGCGCGATCGATCCAGCCTTGCTTGTGGGCGATTTCCTCGAGGCAGGCGATCTTCAACCCCGTGCGGTTTTCCAGCACATGAACAAACTGCGCGGCTTCGATCAGGGAATCGTGCGTGCCCGTATCGAGCCAGGCGGTGCCGCGACCGAAAAGCTCCACGTGCAATTTGCCGCGTTCCAGATAAAGGCGGTTCAGATCAGTGATTTCCAGTTCGCCGCGCTTCGAAGGTTTCAGCCCGCGGGCCAGGGCCACGACCTCCTGATCGTAGAAGTATAGCCCCGGCACCGCATAGTTGGATTTTGGCTGGGCTGGTTTTTCCTCGAGCGAAAGTACGCGGCCGTCCTGTGCAAATTCCACGACGCCGTAGGCCGTCGGATTGGCAACGTGATAGCCGAAAATGGTGGAGCCTTCCGCTCTCGCTCCGGCATCGGCGAGCGATTGGACGAATTCCGCCCCATAGAAAAGATTGTCGCCGAGCACGAGTGCCGACGGTTCCTTTCCGGTGAGGAAACCGGTGTCGGCAGCAATGTGAAACGCCTGGGCGAGCCCGTCGGGGCTGGGCTGCTCCGCGTAGCTGAATTTCAGGCCGAGGTTGGCCCCGTCGCCCAGTAATTTTTTGAAGAGAGGCAGATCCTGTGGCGTCGAAATGATGAGCACCTCCCGGATGCCTGCGAGCATCAGAACCGACAGCGGATAATAAATCATCGGCTTGTCGTAAACCGGCATGAGCTGCTTGCTCACGGCGATGGTCAGGGGATAGAGCCGGGTGCCCGAGCCGCCCGCGAGGATGATGCCTTTGCGATTCATGACGATATTCAGACTTTGGTTCCCAGGCGTTCCCGGGCATATTTTTTCGCGGTGATGTCCGCGGCCCAGGAGCGATTTTTCAGATACCAGTCCACCGTCTTGGCGATGCCGGTGGCGAAATTTTCCGCAGGATTCCAGCCGAGTTCCTTTTGAAGCTTGGCACAATCGATCGCATAGCGGCGATCATGGCCGGGACGGTCGGCGACGTAGGTGATTTGCTGGGCGTAGGGTTTTCCGTCGGCCCGCGGCGATTTTTTGTCGAGGAGTGCGCAGATGGTCTGCACGATCTCGATGTTGGGTTTTTCATTCAGCCCGCCGATGTTGTAGGTCTCGCCCAGACGGCCTTTTTGCAAAACCAGCCAGATGGCGGCGGCGTGGTCTTCGACAAAGAGCCAGTCGCGAATCTGCTGGCCGTCACCGTAGACCGGCAGGGGTTTGCCTTCGAGGGCATTGAGAATTACCAGCGGAATCAGTTTCTCCGGAAAATGGAACGGACCGTAGTTGTTCGAGCAGTTGGTCGTCAGCGTCGGGAAATGATAGGTGTGCTGGAATGACCGGACAAGGTGATCGCTCGATGCCTTCGAGGCCGCGTACGGCGAATTGGGTGCGAACGGTGTCTCTTCGGTAAAAGCAGGGTCTTTGGGGCCAAGGGTACCGTAGACCTCGTCCGTCGACACGTGAAGAAAACGAAAACCGGCTTTTTTCGCCTCGGGCAATTTATTCCAATAGAGGCGCGAGGAATTCAGCAGGCGCAGCGTGCCGACCACGTTGGTCTGGATGAACGGCTCGGGGGAATCGATCGAGCGGTCGACGTGGGATTCGGCGGCGAAATTCACCACCGCGTCGATGGCGTGCTCGCTTAGCAGTTTGGAAACGAGCGCGGCATCACCGATGTCACCGTGAGCGAAAACATAGCGGGGATCTCCCGCGAGGTCGGTGAGATTGGCCGGGTTGCCTGCATAGGTCAGGGCGTCGAGATTGACCAGCTTGGTCAGCTTCGAACCCTTTTCGCTGAGCCGCTGCCGGATGAAGTTGGAACCGATAAAACCGCAACCGCCGGTGACGAGAACGTTCATGGTAGTGAGTGGGTCAAATCAGGCAGCTTTTACCCAGCGGCGCAGGTCGCGTTCGACGGCGTCATGCACTTCAGTGAGTTTGATGCCGGCGGAGGCCAGTTTGGTGGAGTTCATGACGCAATTGGAACGCGGGGTCTTGGCCGCGGTTTGCATGAACTGGGCTTCGTCTTTGAAGAATTGGAAATTTTTATTCGAGATGCCGGTTTTCTTGATGAGGTCGACCACTTCATGCGTGGTCACCTGGCCGGGATTGGTCACGTTGTAGATGCCGTAGGGAATGCGTTTCTCCCAGCAGGCAAAGGTGCCGCCGACGAATTCCTCCAATTGCGAAATGGAATTGGTCGCCTCCAGCAGGGTGGAATAGCGGAGGAGTTTGGTCAGGTAATTCCGCGGATTGTCCACTTCGTTAAAGGGGATGCGCAAACGCCAGATGTAGACATTGGGGAAGTTCGCCAGCACTTCCTCCCCGAGTGCTTTCGTTCCCGAATAAAAGCTACAGTTGTTGGTGCGAAAGGAGAAATTGGGGGCGTCGGTTTCGGTAAACCCCGACCCATCGGCCCGGGCTCCCGTATAGATACAGCCGGAAGATACATGTCCCCAAGGAATTCCAGCATCGGCACAGGCTTGAGCGATAACCCCCGGCAGCACCGCATTGCCCATCAGACAATCCGCTTTGTGCAGCTCGCAGGCGTCGACATTCGGTTTGCCGGTGTAGCCTGCGGCATTGATCAAAAACTGGGGTTTCTCCCGACGGAGCAGCTCGGTCAGGGCGGCCTGATTGGTGTAGTCAAAGTCGGCTCGCCGTATATTGCGAAAGGGGAGGCCTTTGCGTTTAAGCAATGCCTGATATGCCGAACCTACGTAACCGGAACCGCCGAGCAAATAGATCATGGTAAAGGCGTCTGGTATGTCGTCTGGCTCAAGGACAACAAGCTGTTTTTCAGGCGCCTGGCGGGTTGGGTTTTCGGTAGTCGCCGCGGCTGAAATACTTCTCCAGCCAGACGTAAGCACAGATAAAAAAATACCGGCTTCCCATCTCGCTGATCTTCAACTTTGCAACCCCATGTTTCCGGTTTCGCCACGAAATGGGCATCACTGTCCACGAGTACCCGCGAACAATCGCTTTCAGGGGAATTTCCACGGTCAGATTAAAATGCGGGGCCAGGAAAGGCCTGCATCCCTCAATCACGGTTCGCCGGTAGGCCTTGAAGGCGTTGGTGGTGTCGTTGAGCGGGATGTTGAAGCCGATTCGAACCAGGAAGTTCGCGAGACGGTTCACAAAAAGTTTTACCCTGGGATAGTCGATTACTTCGCCCCCTTTCACAAACCGGCTGCCGAAAACGCAATCCCACCCCTGACAAAGCAGCCTCCAGTAGCGGACGGCATCTTCAGGCGAATCGGAAGCATCGGCCATCATGATCGTACAGGCATTACCCTTCATGTGTTTCAGCCCAAAAATCACCGCGCGACCAAACCCATTCAGTCCCTTGTTTTGCACGGGGCTGAGCGTGGGAATTTGCTGCTTCAATTCCTGGAGAACGGCCCAGGTCCGGTCCTTGCTGCCATCGTCCACCACGACGATTTCGTGGGGAACGTTTTCACGCTGCATCACTGCATAAATCTCCGTCAGGGTGGGCGGAAGAGACTCTTCCTCGTTGTGGGCGGGAATGACGATGCTGTAGAGCGTCAGCGGGAAGGGCGGGGTGGAAGCGGAGAAAGGCATGGAAACATCACACAGTGATTGGGCGCAAATGGGCAAGTCTGCTTAGAGAGGCGCGGACAGATCGAGCCAGCGGGGATTTTGTTCCGCATGCAGGGCAATCTCCTGAAGAATCGATTCGCGGGGAGTGGCGGGCTGCCAATTCCATACGCGTGTGGCTTTTTTGGCGTTGAGCACGATCCAGGCGATATCGAAAGGGCGTGGGCTTCCATCGGATACCACTTCGTGGGGACCGAAGCGATGGGCGCACCAGTCGCTGAGCTGTTTGAGGGACATGGCGGAAACGATTCCTCCCGAGATGTTCGAGGTCCGGTCTTCCGCGGCAATTTTCGGTGCAGTCATCTGCTTTTCGAGCAAACTGACGAGGTCGCGGGGGTGCAGACAGTCGCGGACCTGGTGGCCGTGCCCGCCGAATCCAAGGTATTTCAAGGGGCGTTTTTGTTTCCAAGAGTTGATCCAATAGGCAAAGATGCCCTGGTCGGCCCGGCCGAACTGTCCCGCCCCCGCCAGCACGCCGCAGCGATTGATAAAAACGGGAAAGCCAAACGTTTCGCCATATTCGAGCGCGAGGGCCTCGGAGGCGAGTTTGGTCGAGCCATAAAGCGAGATCGGTGCGGTGGTGGCGAATGTCTCGTCCAGTCCGTCCCGACCCAGTCCTTGCGGCAGCTGGGCTCCCTCATCGGGGACAAACGCATCGTTGACCGCCGTGACTTTCAGGGAGGCGAGGGGAGCGATGGAATAGACCCGGCTGGTCGACAGCAGAATGAAACCGGCCTTGTGGGTTTTGCAGAACTCGAGGAGGTTGATCGTGCCACTGAGGTTGTGTTCCACCAACTGGCGGGAACTCGTTTTTCCATCCACTCCGGCGAGGACACTGGGATTGGCCGCGGCGTCGATCACCCAATCCACGGCGGGCAGGGTTTCCAAATCACTCGCCGCCCTCAAATCAGCGTGGAATAATTTCACTCCCAGCGCCTTTAATTCCGCGCGGTTTCCCTCACTTCCCGGCCGGATGAAGTTGTCGAAGCCAAAAATAGTGTGGCTGCGATTGTGGCTGAGAATGTTTCTGGCGAGGGTGCTGCCGACAAAGCCGCAGATTCCGGAAATCAAAATTCGCATGTTCGCGGAGAAAAACAGAGGCCTTCGAACAGGTGAAGCGTAATCACCGGCCTAGAAAGTCGCGGTAAGGGACACGGAATAAGTGCGTCCGCGCCAGTCTCCATAGGGCTGTACGCCTGATCCGGATCCCTCTTTTACGTATTTGGGATAGTCAAAACCGGAGACATTGTTGATGCGCAGTTGTCCGCGCAGTCCGTACCGGGAGGATTTCCATGGCAGCCATCGCATGAGATCTCCCTGGAGATAGGCGTCAAATTGCCAGTACGCTTTGATGGTGCTTGAGCCCTGCAGCGGCCAATCGGCCACGGGCAGGACGCGCGGGCTGAAATAGTGGCCGTCGAGTCCAAAACCCAGGTACGGGTTGGACCAACCGCTGCCGAAGTTGACCCGCTGCCGCAGCAGACTGGAGGCAGTGGCGTCCGGATGGTCCAGCTCGTCGGTGGTGGGAGCCCCTTCCAGCAGCGAGCGTTTGTAGGTTTGGAAATACAGCCAGTGGGCGTAGGCTTCCAGGGCGCCGCCCGCGCAATTCGTCCACACGTAGTCAACCGACGCGTTCCAGTTTTGCGAGTGACGGGATGACAGATTGAAAATGCCGGTCAGCAGGGTGGTCGCTTTTCCCACGGCATTGCTGTCTCCCGGCGCGGGGGCGGCGCGAATCACATGGGAGGGAAAATAATTTTCCAAATCGATCACATCCTGCGCCGCGGTTACCGCGACGATTTCATTGACCTTGCGGGTATCGACAAAATCCAACGCCACGCGGAAGCGATGGATTTTCCCGTGCTGCCATACCACCCCCGCGGTTTGCGTGACGGAATCCTCGGTGGAAAGTCCGGTGTCGGTCAGTTCCTGCGTAATGACGCGGTAAGTTTCGCCGCCGCGTCTTGGATCGGTGATTTCGGCGAGGGTGTCGGATCCGCTGCCACCGGTGCTTCCCTGCGAACTAAGTGGACGGCTCATTTGCGGGGTCGGGAAACGGCTCGAGGTGGTCAGGCTGCCGCGAATCGAGAAATTACCGATCAGGTCGGCCTTGAGCGCCAGCGTTGGGGCGATGTTGGTTTCGGCGGCGCTGTCGGCGGCCACGTAGCGGACGGCCAGATCGGTTTCCACCTTGTGCAACCACCGGGGGAGCCACTTGTCGGGCACCAGGGGCGCTTGGATTTCCCCGAACGCACTGTACCGCTGGAGGGTTCTTCCCGTCCATTGAATCGGGTCTTCGGCGAGGGTGCCGTCACCGAAACGAAATTCCTCCGTGTAAGGCGTGATGTGGCTCCGGCGATAATCGCCGCCGAAGTTTACGGCGCTGGCTCCGGTGGGCAGGGTCAGTTTGCGGTTGGTTACCCGCAACGCCGCGTCGATGGTGTCGTAGTCACCGAGGGTGACGAATTTCCCTCGTCCGCCGTAATAGACTGCAACCCGGTCATAGAACGCCGCGGGTGGCGGACTGGTTTGGGTGTCCCGCAGGGGATTGTAGATTCCGTCGTCCACCAGTTGCTGCCAGCGATCGGCATCCGGTTGGGCCATGCCCCGGTATTTGGTGAGATTGCGGGCATACTGGGTGTCGAATGACACCTGCCAGTCCGCCGGCAGTTTCACCTGCACCCCAAAGACGAAGGTATACAACTCAAGGTGGGCCTCGCTGTATTTTCCGCCCAGAAGCGGCGTGGTTTCGTTGAGGGAAACCTTTACGTCCTGACCAAACGGATTGAAGGGCGAAGTGGCCCCCAAGTTGAGGTCAGCGCCAAATACGTCGTAGCCGCGATTGACGATCGTCTTCACATAGCTGGCATCCAGTCCGATTTGCAGCCACGGCCGCACATCGTACACGGCGGAGCCAAAGTAGGCAGAACGGTTCTGTTCCCGTCCGAAGGCATAATCGCGACTGTCGATCGAGGCGGACAGGCCGCCAGGCGCATCGAAAAGATCGAAATTGCGAATCCCGCCGCGATGGGCGAAGGCGGCGAGTCCGGTGGTTCCGTCGGAACCGGGTGCAACTGACGTCACGGACGAGGTGCCCAGTTGTGACAGCGGGGAATTGTCCGCGCTCCTGACATTCGGGGTCGCGCGATAAACCGGCTGATCGTCGGGGGCGTTGGTCTGCAGCCGCCGCTGATGATAACCCAGCTCGGAATCGTTGGGCGGAATGGACCGGGTGAAACTCGCGTTGACCCGCAGGTGCAGTTTTCCGCCGAGCAGATTTTGTCCGTGCAGGAAGGATACGGTGGATTGCGGCGCATCAAAACCGCTCACGGCGTTCGTGTAGGTGGCGGTTACTTCCGTGGCCTCGACGTTGGGCCGGAGTACGATGTTGATGACACCGCCGACGGCATTGCCGCTGTACAGGGCGGAGGCGGATACGGGCAGCACCTCGACCTGCTGGATGAGGCTCAGCGGAATGAAATTTACGTCCGGACCGAGCCCCCGGGTCTGGCCCGTAAAACTGGTCAATACTTCCGGCAGTCTTCGTCCGTTGAGCAGGATCACCGTTTCGTCGTCGTTGAAACCCCGGAGCTTCAAATTGCTCCCCCCTGGGATCGACTGATCCTGCGCGCTCCCCTGTTCGGAAAGCGTTGTGCCGTCACTTTCCAGGACGGAGCGCTTGAGGAATTCGTTGAGGCCGACCACACCGCTGCGCGTGATTTGTTCCCGGTCGAAAATCTGGTAGGGCAGGGCGTCGTTTTCGGTGCGAGGCAGGTCGAGGTTGCCCACGGCGTTTCGCGGTGGAAGCGCTTCACGGCTGCGGGCGAAGGGACGCGGCGGTTCGGCTTTGCCTTCGACGACGTAGGGGTCGAGACGGGTGAGATCCTCGCTTTTTTGCAGAGAAAGGGTTTCGAGCGTCGCGGCTTTTCCCGCCTGAATGGAAACGTGATCCGCCTGGGCGCGCTGAAAGCCATTGCCGGCGGCGGTTACGCGATAGGATCCGGGAGGCACTCCGGCGATTTTGAAATACCCGTTTTCGTCCGGTTTCGCGAACTGGCGGGTTTCCAGAATGGTCACGCGTACTCCACGAAAATCAGTCGCCGGTGGCGCGATGAGCCGGCCTTGCAACGAACCGGTTGTCTGGGCGGTCGCCGTGATGACCAGTTTTCCCTTGCCATCGCGTTTTACGGTGAACCCACCGTTTCCCAGGAGGTGAACCAGCGCCACTTCCGGTTCGTATGAACCGGTGACGGTGGTCGATTGGACTTTGCTCAGTTCTTCAAAAGGGAACAGCACTTCGATCCCACTTTGCTTTGAAAATGCGAGCAGGGCATTGGCGATGGGTTGGGAAGGAAGGTCGAAATTGACCGGTTCCGCCGGCAGGGGCGAGGTGGAGAAGAGGGCGAGGGAGCAACAAAGCAGGAGCCTTCGGACAGGGGAGAGCCGCATGGTGGGGTAAATGCTGTTGCTTCTTCCGTGTGACGAAAATCAGGGGTTGGCGCGGGGCACCACTTGAATGGTGCCATTCGAATTGTGGATGACCTTGATGGCTGGCAACGCCGATTCAAGGCCTTCAAAGAAGCCATCCAGATCATCGAGGCTGAAGTGAGCGCCCACGGTGAGTTCGGCCACCTCCGGCGTCGCGGTGATGCCGCGGCCATGATAACGGGCAAAACAGGCGAGGGCATCCTTCAGCGGCACGCCTTTGAAAACAACCTGTCCCTGGCGCCACGCCAGCGTGTCATCGAGGTCGGAAACAGAAAGGGCGTTTCGTTTCACGCCACCCGGGGTGGCTACGAGACTGTCTCCGGCGCGGAGCGAGAAAGGACTGCCCGACTGTCCGCCGCCGCCGGCGGGATGCGCGAGGACCGATCCTTCAAGAACGGTCACGGCCAGCGTACCGCTCGCATCCGAACGCACGTCGAATTTGGTGCCGGTTACGCGAACCGATCCGGTGGGCGTTTCCACGGTGAAGGGACGGGAGGGATCCTTATGCACGGAGAAAAAAGCTTCTCCGGAAGCAAGCCGGACCTTGCGTCCCTGCGGGCTGATCTCGATTTGAAGATTGGTCTGCGCATTCAGTTCCACGCGGGTGCCGTCCGCCAGCGTAAGCGTGTCGCGTTTCGCCGCCGGGGTGGCGATGGTCCGGAATTGTTGGGCCGGTTGGGTCACCCAAAATACCACGGCGACTGCCGCAGCCGCGGTCAGCGCCGCACCGGCCATCATTGGCCAGCGCAACCAAGGGCTCGGCTGAGCAGTCGCAGGTGTTCCCCGAATTCCCACCGACTGTTCCTTGATGCCTTCAAGCAACGGCATTTGCTGTTCGAGATCGGCGGAAAATTGGCAATATTGGGAAAGGGCGGCGCGATGTTGCGGATTGCTTTCCAGCCATTCGTCCAGCGCCAGCCGGTCGGTGGCGGAAAGGGTCGATCCGTCCAGTTTGGCTGCCCAGAGGGAAGCTTCGTCGTCGATCGCGGAGTCTTTGGATTCGGAAAAAGGATTCATGGATGTGCCTCCAATCCGGACGCCTCGCGTCCGGACGATTCAGAATTTTTTTCGGACAACAGTGCCTCGCGCAGCAGCCGCAGGGCGCGGGCGTGCTGCTTTTCCACCGTGCTGACGGCGATGCCGAGGCGTTGTCCGATTTCGTAGTGGGAAAGAAGTTCGATTTTTCGCAGCAGAAGCACCGCGCGACAGCCTTCGGGCAGTTGCGCGATCGCGTGTTCCAGTCGTTTCAAATCCTGACGGGCCATGATTTGCTGGACGACGCCGGGAGTGGTGGACGGGGCGATTTCGAAATTGGGTTCACCGGGAACGATGGGGGCAATGCTCCGTCGCTTGATGCGATTAATGGCGAGACGCCGCGCGGTGGTATAGAGCACGGCCTGGGGATTTTTTGCCGATCGATCCTGGACTTTGGGATAAACGCGAAGGTAGGCGTCGTGCGCGATGTCCTGGGCCTCGCTTTGATTTCCCAGCATCCGGCTGAGATAGCGTCTGAGTGGCATCAAGGTCTTGCGATAGAGACCGGTGAAGCTTTGAGGATTGTCAGGTTCTTCGGACACGTTGGTGAAAAATGGCGCGGTTTGGGTTCTGTTACGGATAAGAGACAATCAAGCGTTTGGAAACCGCCATTCTCGTACGAATAAATTCAATTTTTAGCCAACAAATGCTTGTGTCTGGATTTGCTTATTCCCCGACCCGCTGAAGCGATTGTCAGAGCGAGAAATACGATGGCAAACCAGGGTTCGATGGCGCCTCCACCACCTGAAGAGCTTGAGGAAGCAGGCGATGTGTTGGCCGGAGCGGAAGACACTGTCAGTGTGGCTTTGCTACTGGTGATGCTGCCAAGTGCGTTGGTGACCACGACCGTATAATCGCCGGCGTCCGACGTTTGGGCGTTGGCA
>JBEHXD010000099.1:0-12318 GCA_048498875.1 Verrucomicrobiota bacterium | reverse complement strand
GGACCGCCCTGTACGCCGCGACCGGCGTGGCGGGCCGCCGGTTGTTGCAAAACAACCCGATGAGAAGCAATGAGGCGAACGTGTGGAGATAAAAACGGGCAGGGCGCATAGGATGAAGCGGACAGACATTAAGAAACGCTCAGCGGTTGGGCTCGGACTTATAGAGTAATCGCAGCAGGAGAAAAAACGGAATGAGTGACAGGGCAAAGAAGATGGGACCGCCTTTATGATGGATATAGGAATCGATCATGTCCGGACTGATGTGGACGCACAGTTCCCCGATAGTGAAAATACGGAACCCATTCCGGAGTAATGCGAGCGGGATCACCGCCAAGGTAAGTACCATACACTTCCAGCGCGAACGCAGGAAAAAATGTCCGGCGATCACGCTGGTGATAAAAAGTGCCAGGGTGGAGTGGATGCCACTGCACTCCGGCGCCACCTCGAGGTTGATGCCGCGCAGCTGAAATAACAAATCGTGGTGAAATACAGAGGTGCCCGCGAGACGGAAGAAAATCAAAGCGACTGCCGCCGAGGCATGCTGAAGAAAGGTCTCAAAATGGTTCAGTAATTCAGTGGGAAACGGCACCATGAAGATGAGAAATCCCAGTGGAAAGGACAGTGATCGCCAGGCGGCCGTCCCGAGCAACCAGGCAGAAGCACCCATGAGCAAAAAGAAAAACGCGAGGATTTTGCCTGAGAGGTAATCATCGGGGGTGGAATTGAACCCTTCGCTGAAGGAAAGTCCCAAGGTCAACCCGCCTAACAAAATGAATATTCCCACGATCGCGTAGCTTGGCGACGAGACGGCCGGAATATTCGAGCGCTTCGTCCAGACTAGGTAAGCGCTGACGATCGGTATCAACACAATGTGTGAGTACAGGTCGTTGTGCAGGGCGAATACCGCGAGACGGTAGAGCGGCAGACTGAAGCAAAGCCCGACAAGGACAAAAGCGATCGCCACCCGGTTGACAGGATCACTTTTCCAATTGAAAGGGGTGACGGGTCCGGCGGTCCGGGGTGGCTGGTTCATTTCAAGAATACACAGGTTGGGGTTGGTTCCAGCTAACGGCCGATTGCGTCATCCGGATCTCTTGCGATCCGACGGGGCGGCGCTTGGCGGCAGAAGCTAGAATTGATAGCCCAATTCGAAGCCAACCTGGCTGCTGTTAAAACCAAATCCCGACGAATTCGAATCATTGTGGGTGTTTTGGTAGAGCAACGAAACCGTTGCGCGCTCGAAAACGACGGTGCTTAGGCGGGTGTTGAATGAATAGTTTTTGTCGTCGCGGCCTGCGATGACGGACGGGTCCGTGCTGAGGTAGGTGGATTTTTGGCCCGCGTATCCGGCGCTCAAGTAGAAGTGGCGAAGAAGGCGTTGCTTGAGGTCGATTGACCAGCCGGTGTTGCGGGTGATCTGATTGGTGAAATACGAAGCAGATACGCCGCGATTCGCGGCGAACGATAGGGTGGTCGTGGAGAACGGTAGAAATACAAAGGTGGCGCCGAAAGTTGGGCTGTTGAGGGAATCTGCCCCGCCTGAGCGAAAATGACGATTTTCGAAACCGGCCTGAAGGCTGAGATTTGTTTTGTCGCTTGGTTTCCACCCAAACTGAATTCCGGGTCGAGTGTAGGTCATGTCTGTGCCGGAACTCATATCGACATATCCGTAATCGAGACTGATCGAGGTATCGGTGCGCGGCAGAAACTGGTAATGCAAGCGCTCACCTACGGTGGTCTCGCGAACGTCGGGGAAGGTAGTGGTGAAGCGCGCGGCATAGCTTAAGTTAGTGTCCAGTTGAGCCCGCTCATTGAAGCGATAGCCCAGTGTTGCTGCGGTGGTGTAGTCGTCCTCGTTGGTTTGCCGCCCCGTTTCGATGAGCGGAGTCGATGAGGTGGTAAATGACTGCGCCATTTGGAAGCTCCAATTCTCGTAATTGGTCGCGCCGAGCAAACGGAGTGAATGGTCCAGCGTATCCTTAAATAAAGCGCTCGAATAGTAGGTTTGGGTAGGGGTGTAGTCCAACGTCCAGCGCGTCCCGATGTTGAACAACAACCCAGGCGAGATCATATTGACGGAGGTTTTCGTCTGCTTTCCAGGACTGGATTGAAGACCATCGCCATAGAGGTAACGGTAATTTAGATGTGGATGTACCGTTACCGGTCCCCATTGAAAAAGGGACGAACTGACAAGGGAGGGGACACTTTCTGTGGCAGGCGGTTGAGGGGAAGCGGGAGGCGGAGGCGGGATAAATGAAGGGCTCGAAATGACGGATTCCGCCTTTGCACTAGAGACGGCGAAAACCAGTGCAGCCGTCATGGCAGCATGTACAAAGTTTGTGAGATGATTGCGGTTTACTTTGTACTGTGTCCTTAGATGCGATTTCATAATGTTGCAGTCGGTTTGCGACGCGCCCAATCTGCGGGATGCCAAGGTATCCCACAAACCTTTTCACGCGATTAAGGGTTCAGCAATCTGAGGTCTTATGTGTGATTAGTTAATCTGCCAGAATTCAAAAAAAGCTCAAAAAAATAACCGACGGTTTCCTTAAGTAACTCAAGAGATCGTTCGCTCGATCGCCACCATGGGCCATCGAGGAAATGGGGCGGAGTCCACGAGATGACGCCTACTGTAATTGAGGACTGAAGAACTTTCGCAAACACCAGCTGGCTACGACGTGCATGAACGCCCAAGGTAAACACGTTGGCGCTTGTTGGATGTAGCCGGTGTTGTTCGAGAGTCCGTCGAACAACAGATGCGGCTTCAAAAGTGCGGTGATTTTCCGAACTCGAAGCCGGTGTTTCGATGATTTGTCTAGCTGGAACACCCAACTCCGTCAGGACAATTGCCGCATCTTTGGAGTAGTTGATTTTGTGATGATTCCAACGATCAGCGTGCAATACTCCACTCGTGACTATAAATTGATAGTGTCCCTGTTCAAACTCGACTTTCGCCGCAGCTAAACCGTCTAGCCCGATCCAACCTTCAACTATTAGGACCTCATTTGGCGCACGGTCGGTTTTTGCCAGAAACTTCTCTCCCCACATGCTCCACAGTAAAATGGGCAAAGATGTAGCGATCAGAATAGAAATCCAACCCAGGTGTGTCGGCCACCAGACACTGCGGCGACGTAGCAGAGCGAAATTCATTTCGATCGCACTCTGCTACGTTTGCTCCGCCCTACCAAGGTCCCCAAAGAACATTACGAGCGAGTGTAATCAGGGTCAGGCTTTCCGGACTTGGCCTGGCTTGGTCTTGATCGCGACCATCGCATTGCGAGTGTCGACGATGCATGGAGCCCAATCCGCGAGTTCCTGATAGTTGACTGAGGCATGGTTGGTCGCCAGCAGTACCGCATCGAAGGCCTGTACCGATTCGCGATTCCAAGCGATGGACTTAGTGCCCGCCCAATGAGGATGTTCGCGCGTTGGCCGCACGACGGGAACATAAGGATCGTAGTACGAAACGAGAGCGCCGCGAGCATTTAGCTTGTCCATCAAGACATAACTAGGGGACTCACGATCGTCATCGACATTAGGTTTATAAGCCAAACCGAGGACGAGGACCTTGCTGCCTTTCACCGACTTGCTTTGCTCGTTCAGAGCGTCTGCTAAGCGATGGATAACATGCTCCGGCATCGCGGTGTTGATTTCGCCGGAGAGCTCGATGAAACGGGTATGCTGTCCATATTCACGCGCTTTCCACGTCAAATAAAAGGGATCAATGGGGATACAGTGGCCACCTAAGCCTGGACCAGGATAGAATGCCATGAAACCGAAAGGCTTGGTTTTGGCAGCGTTAATCACTTCCCAGACGTCAATGCCCATCGCATCGTAGACGACTTTTAGCTCATTCACCAATGCGATGTTCACACCGCGGAAAGTGTTTTCCAAGAGCTTCGTTGCTTCTGCGATTCGGCAGGAGGAAACCGGTACAAGAGTTTTGATCGCGATCGAATAAAGCGCGACCGCCTTCTCCAAGCATGCAGGAGTATAGCCGCCCACCACTTTCGGAATGGTGGCTACTACACTTTGCGGATTGCCTGGGTCTTCGCGCTCTGGCGAGAAAGCGAGATGAAAGTCTGTGCCCGCTTTCAGACCGGAGCCGATTTCGAGGACTTCGCGCAAATCTTCATCGGTCGTACCTGGATACGTGGTGGATTCAAGCACCACCAATGTGCCTTTTTGCAAGTGGGGTGCCATCGCCTTGCCTGTCTCGGTGATATAAGAAATATCTGGCTCACGATTCTTGTTAAGAGGCGTAGGCACGCAGATAATCACAGCCGATACCGTCTTCACTAAGCTAAAGTCGGTGGAAGCGGAGAAATTCTTCTTATCAACCATTGCTTTAATGTCTGCAGCCGTAATGTGCTTAATGTAGCTCCGGCCTGCATTAAGTGCCTCAACTTTGCTCGGATCGATATCCAATCCGGTGACTGACGCCCCGCAACGGGCAAATTGAAGTGATAAAGGCAAACCGACGTAACCGAGGCCGACGATGGCGATTTTCATGGGTTGGAGACGAAGAGAATTTCAGAGTGCAAAGGAGAACATTATTGGAGCGGTTGATACCTCATAGTGGCAATCCCAAAACGCCTGCGATCAGTAATTTTGTGTTCAAATTCATAAATATAAAATATTAATTAATAGATAATTAGGAGGTTAATGATCCGTTCTTGAATGCCAACAGGGCAGTTTCCGGGCAGGCCTCATCTCAACGCGGAGGATCTCAGTTCCAAGGCCAATGCTATTATGATTGGGCACTGCGATAAACCTGGAGAGGCACGAACTTTTTTGAGAAATCACCGGTATTTGACGCCATGTAAAAGGCTAAAGCGGAATTTCCAAACGGTGGTGTATATTCCCGACCTAGCAGGGGCGGTCCGGTCTGCGTAGCAAAGGCTCGCGTGCATGCCTATTGCTTCTTAAATGTATTGATGTGACCGGCGCCTGATCAATTCATCGCCGGGCGTGATCTTAGTTAAACATCGGAGAGCTCCGGATTCGTGCCCGGCAGAGGGTGTAATTGACTGGCAATTTATTTTTTTGGGAAACAATGCATGACGGTGAGCGAAAATTTCGGGCCGGACAAATAGCGCCCCGGGAAGCGGGAGCGCTGTAATTTATGCACTACGGCCGCTTGAGTGCAGAGCAATTCGAAGTCTCCCTCCAGTTCGGAAATTGATATCTCTGCATCTTGAAAATCTACCCATTCATGGGTGAGCGGATATTGCATTTTATAAAATGATTCCTTTGCGGAAAATAGAATTGTCGCCCAGCGCGACCGGTCTGGCAGTGGCTTATTTGAGACAAAATCGATTTCCGAAGCACGGAGAATGCTGGGCCAGAGTTCCGACTGCACTGCGTTGGTAAGTTCGAGGTCGAGGCCGATCGAGGCGAGACTCCCGTCTCGTGCGGTTGCGGCAATCGCTAAGCCGGAGTTGTGGGTGATGCTTCCGACAAACCCGTGCGGCCAGATCGGATTTCGTCCTGCACCGATAGGAATGAGTATAACAGGATTGTCACTTCCGAGTTTTTTCAGCGCCGTCGACGCAGCGACGCGCCCGGCGGAAAATTCCCGTCGTCGCTTTTCAACTGCATTGCCCAGTTCCGCATTTGTTACTTCCGGCAGCGAACCCACCGATTGATCGTAGCGCTGCGCGGCCCACGCGCATTGGGAGGGGAAAATTCTCGCATTCTGCTCGAGCCAGGATTGGGTGGCAACCAAAGCACTTTCATCAATGGAAGTGGAGCGCTCGGGTAGTTCGTGATTCATGGGTGGCCGCAACGAATGAGCCGTGTACCTGCGGACTAGTTCTTTTGTTGAGCAGCGGAACGGCGGTCGCAGAGCAGCACGTCTTCTTTTTCTGACAGTGGCACTGGTTTCAAACAATCCCGGGAAAATCGTTTGTGCAGCAACTGGGTCGACAGAATGCCGGCGACAGCCATATCGTCCGTTTCGCCCAAGGGTTGACCTAGGTCGATTTTAGCGACGAGCTTTTCCACCGCTTGAGGATTAAACAGTCCGGAATCACGCAAGGCCGCGGGAGAAAGTATCTCACGAACGTAGGGCGCTTCATGCAGGTTGAAGAAGCTGCGATGGATCGGTGCGCGATAGGGTTTCTTTGGCCGATTCCAGATTTCTTCCGGCAGGAGAGCCGCGCCGAGTTTTCTTAGAATGTATTTATCACGCAGGCCGCGCAAACGGAAGCGAGCAGGCAGGCGTCCGGCGAATTCGGCGATCCGGTAATCAAGGAAAGGGAAGCGACCCTCAACCGAATGAGCCATGGCCACGCGATCACCCTGCGAGCTGAGCAGGTATGTGCTCATGAACGTGGCGATTTCCAAATACTGTGAACGTTCAAGCAAATCCCACCGAGCGAAATTTTTCGGAAGCGTGATCGAATCGAGAAACGGTTTCGCCGAACTTTGAATCCGGCTAGTGAGGTCTTTGGAGAAGAAACGCTGTGTGCGCCGCGTATTCCTCCACCGAATGGCATGTGAGTAACCGGGCGAACGACTGTCGCTGAGTCCTTCGCCAAAGAAGGCTGCGAGGTAATGAGCACCCACCTTATTTAGGCTTTGTAAGTCGGGATAGATTCGCTGGAACAATTGGGGACGTCGCGTCGAATTTGGCTCGCGGGCCCAGAATGCGCGAATGCGGGCTTCCTTGAAAATATCGTAACCGGCGAAAAATTCGTCCGCTCCCTCACCGGTGAGCACCACCTTATATTTCGAGCGGTGCACGAGCTGGGCCAACAGGTACATCGGCGCGGGCGCCGTGCGGAGTAGCGGCGTTTCGCAGTGCCAGACGACTTCCGGAAAAATCGCGCCGATGTCGGCGTGGCTCGCCTGGACGACCTGATGTTCGGTGCCGAGATACTGGGCCATCCGGCGTTGATGTTCGCTTTCGTCGAAGGCGGAGTCGGGGAAGGCGATCGAAAAGGTATCAATTTTCCCGACCGCGTGACGGCGCATCAGCGCGGCGATGATCGACGAATCCAGCCCGCCGCTCAGGTAGGCGCCCACTGCCACGTCGGCCATCAATCTTAGGCGTGTTGCGTCGGCCAGCAGCGCCGAGAGTTCTTCCAGCCACGCCGCTTCGCTTCGAGTCGAGTCCACCTCGTCGTCAGTGGCAAATGACGCCTGCCAGTAACGTTCGATTTTCATTCCCTTGCGCGAGACGACGGCAAAGTGACCGGGGGGAAGTTGGTTCATTCCAGAGAACACCGTGCGCGGGGGTTGGCACGACCATCCGGTGAAAATCTGGTCGAGCGCGAGCGGATCGAGTTCGAGCTTCACCGCCGGATGGGCCGCCACGGCTTTCACTTCGGAACCGAAAATGAGCAATTGATCATCACGCCAGTAAAACAGCGGACGCACGCCGAGCCGGTCACGAGCGAGGAAAAGCGTTTGCTTGAGGGTGTCCCAGATTGCGACGGCGAACTGTCCGTTGAGCCGATTGAGGCAGGCCGGACCGTCCTGCTCGTAGAGGTGGAGAAAAACCTCCGTGTCACAATGCGTCGACAGCTGATGACCGGCGGCAATCAACTCCTTGCGAAGTTCTGCGTGATTGAAGATCTCGCCATTGTAGACGATCCAGTAGCGACTGTCCTCAGTGGCGATTGGCTGTTGACCGGCTGCCAGATCCACGATGCTGAGTCGCGCATTTCCGAGTCCTACCGCGTCATCGAGAAATATTCCGAACTCGTCGGGCCCGCGATGGCGAATCATGCTCAGCATCCGCCGAAGCAGTGATTCATCGGGAGGTTGCCCGTTGCGAAGGTTTAAACAGCCAGCGATGCCGCACATGCTCAGGAGAAAATCTTCATCGGGCAGGGTTGCAACGGTGTTTAGGACCGTAGTCCGAAAACCACTTCCTTCAGCCAGGCCGCAAAGTCTTTAGTGACCCAGATCAATCCCCGCTTGCTCAGCCACCAGCGGTTGGCGGGATAGTCGGTTTTGGGAACGGAAACGATCCCGACCGGAAAATCTTTTCCAAACGCGTGGTCATAAGCGACCCACGTTTCGCGAGCATGCGGTCCGGCGGTAACCACATTTACCCCTCTAGGTGGGGGATTGAGACTCTCCGCTTTGGCCCGTACCGCCCGGGCAGTTTTGGACGTGCGCAGCCACTTGGCGAATGGCGCAGGGCATTCGACAATCTGATTCGCCGGCACCCCGGCCTTTTTCAATTCTGCGGCCGCGTGCGCGAAATAAGGCGCGGTATCGCTGGGGTCAGCGGGTCCGTTTTGCATCCCCGACACCAGCACCAGCCGATACGGCCTTTCGTGGAATTCACGAGCTGCGGCCGGGAACATGTAGTCGGGAATCCAGCCTTCGACGACCATCACATCGGCGTCAACTCTGCGAGTGATCGCCAGGAACGGATGCACAAAAGCCGCGAAGAGTCCCAACGATAATGCCGCCAACGCCAGGAAAACGTAGGTCCGCTTCCACCGCGGCCGGCTTGGGTATTGGGTCGCCGGGCTTCGTTTCACGCGCGTATAAAACCGTGGGCGATCGCGCCTTCAGGAGAGATCAGTTTTCTTGATTTTGCCGGTCGACGTTTTCGGCAGCTCTTCGCGAAATTCGACAAACTTGGGGACCATGTAGTCCTCAAGGTTGGCCTTGCAATGGGCGATAATGGCTTTGTCCGTGAGTGTCTTGTCGGAGGTGACGACGAAGGCCTTGATCGCTTGGCCAAGCACGGGATCCGAGACGCCAATGACGGCCACCTCGCTGACGCTGGCAATGCCGTGGATGATTACCTCCACCTCCTTGGGCGCAACTTTTTCCCCGCGGCTTTTGATGACGTCGTCTTTCCGGCTGACGAAATAGAAAAATCCGTCGGCATCGGTCCTGAATAAATCGTTCGTATAGCACAACCGGTCGCCGGTGGCCGGATCGAGGCGGTAACGTTTGGCAGTGAGCTCGGGCGATTCCCAGTATCCGCGCATCACGTGACGGCCGCGTACGACCAGTTCGCCAGTGCTGCCGGGCGGAAGCCGGTTGCCGGTTTCGTCCACGAGCCAGGCTTCAGTGCCGGGAATCGGACGGCCCACCGAACCCGGCCTGCGATCGAGTTCCTCAGGGGGGAGATAAAGCGTGCGCTTCGTCTCGGTCAGGCCGTACATGGAGAACAACGTGGCGTGGGAGAATTTTTTCCGGAGCGCTTCGATGTGGCTTACCGGCAGCGCGGCCGCGGTGTTGGTCAGGTAGCGCAGGCGGGAGAGATCGAAGGCCGACAAATCCATCGGCAACAGGAGCGCATACAAGGTAGGCACGCCGGCGAAACCGGTGACTTTTTCCTGCTCTATGCGCTTGAGGACAACGGCGGGATAAACAAACGAGCGTTCGAGCACTAGGGTGCCGCCGAACTTGAAGGTCATGAGCAGCTGATAGAGACCGTAATCGAACGAGAGCGGGAGAACGTTGATCACCACGTCGCTTTCGACATTGCCCAGATATTCGATGATCGAGCTGGCCGCGAATACCACATTGCTGTGGTCGCTCATCACGCCCTTGGGATCGCCGGTGGTGCCCGAGGTGTAAATCAGACAGGCGAGGTCGAGGTCGATGTTGTTTCGCGGCAGAGGCGTTGAGGTGGAGCGCTGCATGGCTCCGTCAAAACTGATGTCCGTGGAAGTCTCGGCGCGCATCGGCCCCGCGCCACATCGGATGCATGCCCGCAACGATGGCACCTGGGTCGTTGGTCCAGAAAGGATTCCGTCGAGGTCGGCGCGCAGTTCGGTCAAGAGTGCGGTGGCCCGGCAATTGTTAAGGATATAGATGAGTTTGTCGCGTTTGGTCGTATGATTGATCGCGACGAATGCTGCGCCCGCTTTGAGGATGGCGAAAATCCCCACGACGGTTTCGACACAATTCGGCAAAAACAAGGCGACGCGATCTCCGCGGCCAACCCCGACATTGGCGAGCGTGTGGGCGAGCCGGTTCGACATGGCGTCCAATTCGCCATAGGAAAATCGACGGCCGTCGCAAACGAGAGCGATTTTCTCGGGCAGCCGCCGGGCGCTGTCCTCAAGAAAATCACGCACCAGCGGAGCGTGGCGACAGGAAGTGAAGACCGATGAGTTCATTCCGCGGGCTTAAGCAGTGAGGGGACCTAAGCCGACGCGCGTTTGGTCGCAAGGAAAGCGGCGATCGCGTTGATGGAATCCAAATTGTCAGGCACCAATTCCTCGTCTTTTACCTTGATGTTATAGGTCTTCTCCAGATGGGCCACGAGTTCAAGGACACCTGTCGAGTCCACGATTCCCTGCTCGAGAAACGACGTGTCGTCGGTGAGGTTGGAGTCCTGGCCAAACAGGAAGGTATCAACGATGAAGGTGCGGAGATCGCGTTTGAGTTCGCTCATGGTTCGACGGTGGAAGGGAGGTGGGGAAAGGCTTAGGCCGAGGTGGCGATTTCCGCGACGTCGTCGACGAGCGCGGGTTTGAGGTGGAGATAGCGTGTCGTCGTGCGCTTGCGGTCGATGTCGGCCCACACGGCTTCCACCACCTTCGTTTCCAGCTTGGTGGCGGCGGCAATGGTGGCGACGGGGAGTCCGTGATTTTTTCCGTACAGACAAAGATCCATTTGCTGGTAGGGCAGTGCAAAATAGAATTCGTCCTGACCCTGGGGCAGCGAATACGTATCCGTGGTCGGAGGACGCTGGCGGATCTCCGTGGGAACACCCAAATATTCCGCGAGGCGGTAAACCTGGGTCTTGTAGAGATGGGCAATGGGCTTGATGTCGGCCGCGCCATCTCCGTTTTTCACGAAAAACCCCTGATCGTATTCAAGGCGGTTCGGCGTGCCCGCGACCGCGAAGTTCAGGCGGTCGGCGTGGTAATACTCGAGCATCTTGCGCGTCCGCTGTTTGAAATTGGTCGCCGCCACGATCTCCAGGTACGCTTGGAGCGAGAGCCGCGCAGTCACGGTTTTGCCCTCGGGTGACTGCCCGACGAAACTGAAATAGCTGAAGGTGTTCGCCCCGCCGGTGGCATGGATCGCTACCTTCGATTTCCACGCCTGGGTGAATTCCGGGATGACCTGGCGTGCCGCTTCCACGTAGCGTCGGAAAAAGCCCGCGGCTTCCAGCAGCGGGGTGATATCTTCAAGCGCCTGGGGCATTTTCAGCCAGTCCGCGACTTTGCGGCTGAGCACGAGGGTGGCATTTTCGGACTGGCATTCCGGCATGTGCAGGCCGAACACTTTTTCCGAACCCACCGCGCGGACGGCCAGAGCGGCGGTGACTGTGCTGTCAATTCCCCCGGAGAGACCAAGGACCAGGCCACGGCGACGATTCTTCTGCAAATAGCCGCGAATCGCGGTGGCGATGCGCTCGGTTTCCGCGACGCAATCAAGAGCCATTAAATCGGTGGAAGACTGAGGAGAATTCACAGCGGGAAGATACGGTTGAAGGAATTCGGGACAACTCAATTGCTCGATAAATGCAGATCGGAATGATGGGTGGCCCGTTGGGGTTGCCGCGCGAGGTTGAGGCCCGTGAGCGACGCGCTCGTGGCCCAAAGAGAAGCAGCCGCCTCGAAATCGTTTGCCGCCGGGCAGACAATGACCGACTCACGGTCGCGGTAACAGCGACCGGCGGCGGACGCAGGCAGCTGCGGAGCGCAGGCGAGAAAAACGACGGTGTCGGCACCGTCGCGGGCACTGCGGAGCTCAAGTTTTCTGCCATGGGCGACGAGGTGTTTCATCCACGCAAGCAGGCCGTTGTTGCGGGCGAAACGGGTGGCCACGATGCCCGGGTCCACCGCGAGTGATTGAATGCCGTTGGCGTGACGGCGGGCTAACTCCGCCGTAAAAAGCAGGTTGGCCAGCTTGGATTTTGCGTAGGCCTGCCGACGATCATAATGGGCCGCGTCAAACTGCCAGGGCCCTTGCAGCGTCGCTTGGGTTGCCGCGCTCGACGCGACGTTGATCACTCGTGCGGCCGGGGCAGCGGTCAGGCGGTCCACCAGCAAGCTCGTCAATAGGAAGTGCCCGAGATGATTGGTGGCAAAAGTCCGCTCATTTCCGTCGATTGTCTGCTCATAATGATCAAAGCGCGCGCCCGCGTTATTGATTAGTACATCAAGCACGGGCCACTGAGCAGAAATTTTTTCCGCGGCGTTTCGCACTTCCGCGAGTGAGGAGAGGTCCGCGGCGATGAATTGGCATTCCGGGTTTCGCGCGGTACGGGAGAGGTGCTTTGCCAGCGCGGTTCCGGTCGCGGCATTGCGACTCACGAGAATTAAATTTGCACCTTGTTTAGCCAAGGCCAATGCGGTGGCCCGGCCAATGCCTGAAGTTGCG
>JBEHXD010000098.1:0-12375 GCA_048498875.1 Verrucomicrobiota bacterium | reverse complement strand
CGGAATCTTCGTTCCGAACCAGGAAGGCGACCGTCCCTGCCACCAAGACTGGCCCGGTGCATGCCAAACTCACGCAGCAGAGAAAGTTTTTCCGCCGTCACCGTGGCCGGGGACATTTCGACCGAAAATGGCGTGGGCCCCAGACTCGCGCCAAAAATATTTTTTAGTCCTGCAAGCAGGCGGGACAGCTCCCCTGCTTCAAGAAATGTGGGAGTACCTCCTCCAATGGCGCCGCGGGCAAATCGCGCGTCACCGCCCAGCGCCTCGCGCATCACTTGCGCCTGACGAACCATGGCCTCGAGCCAGCGTGCGACCAATCCCCCGTCCGGTTGGGAAGTCGTGAACAGATTACAAAAGCCACAACGCATTTCGCAGAAGGGAACGTGGACGTAGAGGAACAGGCGGTCACGCTCCTCATTTTGCCAGAGGTCTTTTAACGCCGGTGCCGGTTGCAGCGGACGATAGGCAGTCTTATGCGGATAAGCATAGGCGTACCCCTGAAACGGAGAATCCTCCAGCCACGATTGGAGCGTACCCTTTGTGATTGCGGGCATAATCGGAAAACGATGGATGATAACAGGGATTAAAAAAGCGCCAGCCTCTACTTGTTTTGCCGCATGAAATCCGTTCAGGACATGAATGCCATCGTCGCCAGTCACGATCTACTATGGATCGTCCTGGATTCCCTCCGCTACGATGTTGCCTGCGCGGCCGTGGCGGCAGGCGAAACCCCCAACCTGGCCGGCGTCGTAGGCCAGTGGGAGGAACGGCATACGCCGGCAACGTTTACCTGGCCGGCGCACCACGCCTTTTTCAGCGGATTTCTGCCCACGCCAGTGAGAAATCCACGACAGCCCCGGCTTTTCGCCTCCCGGTTTAACGGAAGCGAGACAACCCGGAAAGAGACTTTTGTCTTTGATGAGCCTTATGTAATCACCGCCCTGGCCAACCGCGGGTTTCACACGCTTTGTATCGGAGGCGTCGGTTTCTTCAATCGACAGACCGCCATCGGCCGGGTTTTCCCGGATCTGTTTATCGAAAGCCACTGGTCGCCCGAACTGGGTCCCGAGTCGCGGCAGTGCGCGGAGCGGCAATTTCAAATTGCCGCAGGGCGCGTTCGCGCCGCTCGCGCCGAACAACCGCTGTTCCTGTTCGCCAATGTTGCGGCGATCCATCCCCCCAATCGCATGTACCGCGACACTCCGGGCCCGGACGATCTGACCAGTCATCGCGCCGCCCTTCGTGACGTCGATGCGCATCTGCCCGTGTTGCTTGATGCTTTCTCGGTTCGCAGCCGTCCGACGTTTTTTATCATCTGCTCGGATCACGGCACTACTTATGGAGACGACGGCTATACCGGCCACCGGCTCGCGCATCCGGCGGTTTGGACCGTACCCTATGCCGAAGGGATCATGGGAAAATGAGCGAGTTGCCGGGTGTGCGTGCACCGGCATTCGGGGCCGGGGCCGAGGCAAACAATGTCCATTGCTCCCGCTTAAACTTCGCAAATAAAAAGACCGGGCGTTTCGGCCCGGTCTTTTGAGAGTTTAAAAAATCAGAGTTACTTGGCGTGAATCTTCAGCAGCTCATCCGCAGTCCACGGTGAGTGGCTTCCCACTTCGGCACGGATGCGAGCCACGGTTTCAGCCTTAACCTCGGGAGCCTTGTTGCCCCATTCCTGGCGGACATAGGTCAAGGCGTTGGCAATCTGATCGTCCTTCAACACAGGGCCAAGCGCGGCCATGGCGTTGGTGAATTGCTTTCCTTCAACGGTAATCGGTCCATTCAAGCCGTGGAGCACGATGCGAATGATGCGTTCCTCGTCGCCCTGGGCCCACTCGGAACCTGCGAGTGGCGGATAAACGCCGGGAATACCCTGACCGGTCGGCTGGTGGCAGGTGGCGCAGATTGTGGTGAAAACTTTTCGGCCAAGGTCGACCGGAGACGCCGCCGCGACCGCGGTGGCACCGGGCTTTTCGCGCTTGGCGTGCTCGTTGACGACGAGCGGATCGAAGCGAATGGAATAATGCGCGAGATAGATCGAACCAAAGAAAACCGACGCGCACATCAACCCGAGGATGCCCAAGGGAAGAAAGCTATAACCATTGGCCTTGTCAGGCTTTTGCTTCCTCAGCTGTGTGTGGACCTGCTGGATGCTGTCATCGCTGGCACCCGCTTCTTCAAAACGATAACCGTTATCAGGAGTAGAGCTCATTTTAGTGACTCCCCTCCTTGGATTTTTCAGCAGGAGCATTCAAACCACGCTCGGTGGGATAATCGTAGGTATCCTTCAAACTTTGCAAATAAGCGACCAACGCGCGGGCCCGCAACGTCGGCACGACTTCCTCGCCGGCGGCAGGGGCATACTTGCCGGTCAGCTTCAGTGCGTCCGGCGAAGGCTGGCGTCCGGCGACCGGATGGACGTCAAAAAGAAACTTGTAGGCCGGCATCGCCGCGGCGTCTTTCGATGCGGGAGTGTAGAGCAGGTGGTAGAAATATTCCGCGTAATCCCCGGCACTGGTGGTATCACCCAAACGCACCCCGACATTGCGCAGATCGGGGCCGATGCGGCTGTTGCCGATGAATACCGTCTTTTCGCGGATGTAATCACGGGCATAGCTGCCGCGCGTACCCCACTTACGTTCGATATCGGAGCCAAACCCTTCGTGGCGCACCTGCTGGGTATGGCAGGAAACGCAGCCAAGATCCTGGTAAACCATGCGACCCTGGTCGGCGAGACCGGAGAGCGGCTGAGGGAACAGGGTTTCTTCCACCGGATCCTTGAACTGGCTCAGGCCGCCGAGCTGTTTGTGCGCGGAGAGCAAAAGGCCGGCCCAGGAAACGCCGAGGATCGCGAAAACACCGAGGAAAAGTGCGAGACCGTTTTTCATGCGTGGCCCTCCGGGACAGACCCTTGAGCAATGCTCAGGGCCGGAGGATTACGAAACTGAATTGCCGCGGTGCCCCGGGAATTGATCGGACAGGCCACCCACAGGAAGTTGATGAAGAAGGCCACGTGGCCCAGCAGCAGGAGGGCAAAAATAACGGAGCGGAAGGTAAACCAGAAGGTCAGCGCCTTGCTGATATCGCCAAAGGCCACGGCGTCGTTGTTCAGCATCGTTCCCTGGTGCCAGCCGGCATAGGCGATACCGACCACCAGCACGAGAACGCCCAGCCCGGCAGTGCCCACATGAGCTTTAACCAAAGCAGAGGAACGCCATTGTTTTCCGGTCAGACGCGGCAGGATGAAATAGGCGGCGCCAAACATCGCGGTCGAGAAGCAACCATAGAACAGGAGCCAGTCGCGGAGTTCGGTGATCAGTGTGAACTGGGCAATTTCCGCGAATTCACGAATCGAGAGGGAGAAGTTCAACGCGGAGGCGAGAACGAACGAAATCACGCTGATCAGCGTGAACCGAAGCGTCACGCTGTTGCTCAGGGTGCTGAAACGCCCTGAAAGCGTACCAAAGAGGTTAAGGGCGATGACCACCACCGGAACCAACAGGAGGAAATTGGCGGCGCCGCCCAAGGTGGGAATCCACACCGGAACCGGAGCACCAATCAAGCGGCTGCCTCCTGCGAAAGCCGTCGTCGCCACGAGCCACCAGAAGGCCAGTGGGGCGAGATAGTAATTGTTGATCGGTTTGCCGAGGATCTTCGGCAGGAAATAGTACGCCGAGGCCAGCGCCATCGGCACGAACCAGAGACCATAGAGGCCGTGCACGTACCAGGCATTCACGACGGGTTGCAGCACCCCACGAACCGGGGCTTTCAACAGCATGATTTGTGCAATCGCATAGAGCCACGGAAACCAGAAGGCCGCACCGAAGAGATACCATTGGGAGGCATAGACATTTTCCGTGTTGCGAATGCTGAAAGTCGTCACCGCCCACACGCCGATCATCGCATAACCCACCAGCAAAATCAAAGTCACGTAACGCGGCATCTCGAGCAGTTCAAACGAAGTCGAATAACCCCCGAGGATTCCCAGGATGCCGAGCGCCACGCCCACGTTCCAGAATTTCGCCGCCACAAACAACCAGCCACCGTGACGCAGGGTCGTCGCCGAAAGACGGGCCATCAGCCACAGACCAAAGGCAAAGGCGGCGTTCATTCCCCAACCATAGACGAGGGCATTTTGCGCCGCGGGAGCGATGCGTCCGTGCGTGGTCCAGGCACAATTCGCCAGGAATTCCGGCGTGTGCAACTGGATGGAAGCGATCAATTGGAGAGCACCGCCAAAAAGCAGCCAGGCGATGGCCGAGGCAAAAAAGACAGTCACCGGCCATCGGACGGAAGCGTCGATCTCGGCTTGCTCGGAGCGAGCATTCTTATCAGTGGGATTCATCAGCAAAGGTTACTTCTTGGCCTGGTCGTGCACCACGAGGTCCATGGCGCGTTCGATCGGGATGCGGACAACGCCGGCTTTCTGGTCAACCCAACCGTACGTGGTCGACTCGGACTGCTCCTTGGTCTTGTGCTCAGCGAGCAGCGCCTTGCGTTCGACCGGGGTTTTGACGCCCTCCACCTTGTCGACCGTGAAAGCGTGCGGACGATAGATCTTGTTGGCCAGCCACGCAAACGCAGCAAAACACAACAGGACGACGATCGTCGTGAACACGGGCGTCCGGTGCGGGAAGGAAAAATTTGAGGAATCGCTCATGGCGCGGTGGCTTCGTGGTGCGTGAGGGACTCAACGATGCGGGGATCGCGGATCGGGATGATCTTTTGAGTGGGGAAACTCTTAAGGTAGGACCACGCGCAAATGCCGCCAATGCCCACCACCGAGGTCAGCACCCAGAACAAATTCATCGAGAAGAACGGCATCGCGCTGCCGTGCTCGTCTTTGATCGCCGGAAGCACGTTGTAGCAAATGTCGATCAGGATGATGACCGCGATCCAAACGCTGATCCAGAGCGCCGGCTTCAATTCCGCCTTGTTCCGATAGCCCAGCCAATAGAGGAACGGGACGAAGAAATGCCCGAAAAGCAGCAGGATGATGCCCACGTATTTCCATTGATTGGGGGTGCCATCCACATTGATTTCGCGGATGTTGTACCAGAAGGTTTCCTCGGGAACGTTGGCATTCCAGATCAGGAAGTATTGGGAGAACGTGACGTAGGCCCAGAACACCACGAACGCAAAGGCGAGCGCCGTGAGGCAGTGCAGCTGGTTGGTGTTGAAAATGCCTTTGTAGTCACCCCGGACATAGAGCCAGTACGTGATTACCACGCCAAAGGCCATGCCGGCACGCATGCAGTTCGCAAAGAACCAGACGCCGTACATCGTCGAGAACCAGTGATACTCGAGGCTCTTCATCCAATAGATCGCGGCAAAGGTGAGTGTAAGTGCCGTCAGCGGAATCCCCATCGCCGAGGTGACACGACTCATGAGAGTCCACTTCGGATCGCCATCCTTATCCTGTGTGAACGAGGCCTTGCGCAAACGGGCCGACAGCCATATCCAGATAATGAAAAAGGCTGCGGTCATTCCGAGGAACATCTTCAGGTTCAGGAAGCCGGATTTCTTAAGATAAAGCGGATCAGACCCGACCGTGTGGCCGCCATGAATTTCGTGCGCCAGATCCATCCAGGGCCAGACCAAGCCGGGCTTCATGACCGCGGAAATGACCAGCGGGATGAAGAGGATCGCCAGCCACTTGAAGGCGGAGAGGCCATGTTCAAACTGACGGCGAATGACCGTCGACCAGCCGGCATCCACAATATAATGGATCTGCACAAGCAACAGCATGCCGATCAAAACGGCCGCCCAATAACCAATGCCCACCAGATAGGACAAAGCGAGGGCCTGCGGAGGAGCGACAAACAGACCGACGGCGGTCAGGACGAGCCCGACAATACCGGCGACCAGGAATTTATTGGCCAGCGCGGCAGTGGATTCAGAGGAAGAATGAGCACTCATGTTACTTCAGGCCTCCCCGTTGCTCGAGCGGCACATCGTCAATTGTCGCATGATGGGAGCGCTGAAGCGCACGCACATAGGCGACCACCGCCCAACGATCGTCAGGGGACAGTTTATCGGCATACGGGAACATCGTATTCTTGCCGTGGGTGATGGTGTTGAAAATCTCACCTTCCGCCATGGCCCGAATGCGATCGTCATGATAGGTGGGAGTGGCAACCATGCCATAGGACTTGGTGATGCCGTTGCCGTCGCCGAGGGCACCGTGGCACGGGTAGCAATAAATCATATAGCGATTCTGCCCGCGATGAATCAGTTCGGCGGTCACCGGGATCGGAAAGCCACGAACAAACGAACCATCCGGATTCTTGCCGGCGTAGTGCACGTCATCCGCGCGCAGGAAATCGGGATCGGCTTCCGCCGTGCGACCGTGGGGCACTGTTCCCACCGGAATGGCGCGATCAGCCCGTCCATCGGCGAAGAACTTGGATTCCATCTGTGGCTTGTATTTTGCCTGATGGTCCATGTCCGGGAAAACCTCGATCGGCGGACGCGTGGATTTCATGCCCCGGAAGCCCATGACGGAGAGCAGCAGGACGACGACGAAAGCGAGAGTGAAGTAAGCGTAACGCATCTTATTCTTCGATTTCGACGATATCCTTGCCGCCAATCTGCTGGAGCAGCGAACGGGTCTGGGTCGGGTTGAATTTCGGGTCGTTGGCCTCGATCACAATGTAGAAACGGTCGTCCGTCGCGCGGACAAACTGCGGCGCCTTCATCACCGGATGATAGTGCATCGGAAGTTTGTTCAGAATGAACATGCCGATGATGGTCGCGAACGCCGTGAAGAGAATCGTGAGTTCGTAAGAAATCGGAAACGCGAACATCGGACTGAAATAGGGCTTGCCGCCCACGATAAGGGGATATTCCCACGCGCCCGTCCACCAGATGAGCGACATGCCGGTGCAGAAACCGGTGATCCCGCCCGCGAGGGAGAAACGCGGCACCTTCGAACGGCGGACGCCCATGGCTGCATCGAGCCCGTGAATCGGGAACGAAGTAAGTGCATCCCACTGGGAGAAACCTGCGTCACGCACCTTCTCGCACGCATGATAAAAATCCGGCGTGGTATCGAAGGCAGCGACTAATCCGTAAGTCTTTTTCATGGTCGTGCCTCCTTAGTGTTTGTGCGCGCCGTGGGGATCGGCGGCAGGAATGACGCACTTGATTTCCGACATCGGCATGATGGGGAGAAACCGGATAAAGAGCAGGAACAGCACGGAGAAAACGCCGAACGTGCCGAAGAAAGTGAAGATTTCGACAATCGAGGGGGAATAATAACCCCAGCTCGACGGCAGGAAATCGCGGGCGAGCGAGGTGACGATGATCACGAAGCGCTCAAACCACATGCCGACGTTGACGAACAGGCAAAGGATCCAGACCAGCGTGGTGTTCTCGCGGATCGACTTGAACCAGAAGAACTGCGGCGTGATGACGTTGCAGCTGATCATGATCCAGTAAGCCCACGCGTAGTGGCCAAAGGCGCGGTTGATGAAGGCAAAACCTTCGTAGGGGTTCGCACCATACCAGGCGATAAAGAACTCCATCGAGTAAGCGTAACCGACCATCGTACCCGTGGCCAAAATGATCTTACACATGCAGTCGATGTGATACTGCGTGATCAAATCTTCGAGGCGGTAGATCGCACGCAGCGGGAGCATGAGCGTGAGCACCATGCCGAAACCGGAGAAAATGGCGCCGGCGACAAAGTACGGCGGGAAGATCGTCGTGTGCCAGCCCGGGATCAGCGAAACCGCAAAGTCGAACGAAACGATCGTATGCACCGACAACACCAGCGGGGTGGAAACACCGGCCAGGATGAGGTAGGCCATTTCATAATTGCTCCACTGGCGGTTGGAGCCACGCCAGCCCATCGCAAAGAAACCGTAGAGACGGGCCCGGAGCATGTTGCCCGTGGACGTGAAACGGTCACGCAACGTACCCAGGTCGGGAATCAAACCGATGTACCAGAAAAGAACGGAAACCGTACCGTAGGTCGATACCGCGAACACGTCCCATTCCAGCGGTGAACGGAAATTCTGCCAGATCCCATTGGCGTTCGGGAAGGGAAACAGGAAGCCGGGCAAAACGGCGAACCAGATACGACCGACGTGGAAAACCGGGAAGATCGCCGCGCAAACAACGGCGAAGATCGTCATCGCTTCCGCCGGACGATTGATCGATGTGCGCCACTTCTGGCGCAGAAGACAAAGAATGGCCGAGATGAGCGTTCCCGCGTGGCCGATACCGATCCAGAACACGAAGTTGACGATATCCCACGCCCAATTGACGGGATTCGCGTGACCCCAGACACCGACGCCAGTGGAAACGAGATAGATGAGGCCGGAGACCGTGAAGGAGGCCACAAAAGCGGCCGCGGCAAAGCACCACCACCACCAAACCGGGGTTTTACCTTCGACGATACCGCAGATCTTTTCGGTGATCCAATGGAAGTCGCGGTGGTGCCCCACCAAGTCCGGGCGTGGAAGAACGGCCGGTTTTACTTCAGCCAGGATTGCCGGCGCCTCATGATCAACAGAGTGGGAACTCATTAGCTGTGGCCTCCGTGTTCACCGGCTTCGTGCTTCTCAGCTTCGTGGCCGTGGCTCGCGCCATGTTCGGAGGAATGTCCGTTTTTCTTGTTATATTCTTCGCGGCTAAACGGCAGCGAGTTGTAATCCGGCATGCGCTGGTTCGGATTGCGCAGTTTGCCGAGATAAGTGGTGCGCGGACGGATGTTGAGGTAACCCAACACCGCATAATTGCGATCCTGCGACTTCGCGACGGAAACTGCGCTCGCCTCGTCCTTGATGTTGCCGAAGACAATCGCATCGACCGGGCAAACCTGCTGACAGGCGGTCTTGATCGTGCCATCGGGAATCTGGACATGGTCGCTCGCGCCGGCCTTGCGCTTCTGGGCGATCTTGGCCTGCTGGATGCGCTGGACGCAATAGGTGCACTTTTCCATGACACCGCGCATGCGCACCGTGACATCGGGATTCTTCACCATCTTGACCAGTTCCGGCATATCCTTCTGCTTGCCGAGCGGTCCCATGTAGAGCTGGTCGATGGAGCGTTTGTTGAAGTCGAAGAAATTGAAACGACGGACCTTGTACGGACAGTTGTTCGCACAATAACGGGTACCGATGCAGCGATTGTACGCCATGACGTTGATGCCTTCGTCGTCGTGAACCGTCGCATTGACCGGGCACACCGTCTCACACGGGGCGAGTTCGCAGTGCTGACAGGTCATCGGCTGGATCGAAACCTGCGGATCCTCCGGAATGATTTTGTTACCCTCGGCGCCAAAAGCCTCGGCGTCGATCTTGCCATCCGAATAATAGCGATCGAGGCGAATCCAGTGCATTTCGCGGCCGCGGGCGACCTGCTCCTTGCCGACGATCGGAATGTTATTCTCCGCCTGGCAGGCGATCACACACGCATTGCAACCGATGCAGGTGTTCAAATCGATCGACATGCCCCATTGGTGCACGCCATCGAACTTCGAGTTCGCTCCGGACAGATCGGGAGTTTCGTAAAGCGAATTACCACGCGGAGTCGTCGACGCACGCAGCGCCGTCAGCCGGATCCGCTCCTGGGGAGGCAGGGCCGCAAATTCCTCCGGTGTGTAGTCACCGTAGATTTTCGGGGAGTGACCTTCCATGCCGAGAGCGGTCACGAAGGCGCCGTTTTCCTTGTAGCTGTCCTTCCCTTCGTAATTGGCCTCGCGAACGATGTCGCGACCTTCCATCGACCAGTGCTCCTGGGTATTCGCGAGCTTCATGCGCTCGCCGGTGTTTTTGACCGTTGCACCCGTCGCAAAGGCGGCGCCATCCGACGTGCGGATCGAGTAGGCGTTGAATCCTGCACCGGTACCAATGTGCCCGGACCTGGTCCGGCCATAACCGAGCGGAAGCACCACGGTGTAATTCGAAAGACCCGGTTGAATGTGCAACGGACCACGAACGGTGCGTCCATTGAGCGTCACTTCACCGATAAAAGCATTTTCCTTTCCTTGCGGAAATTCGGCTTCTTCCTTGCGCGCAACCTGGAGGAGGCTGCCATGGGGAGCGATGCCCAGATCCGCACCGAGACGCGGGCTGACCAGAATGGCGTTGTCCCACGAAATCTTGGTCATCGGATGCGGACATTCCTGCAGCCAACCGTTGTTGGCGAAACGACCGTCGTCCAGTTTATCGGCGACAAACCGCACCTCGAGGCTGTCCTTCGACAACGCGGAAGCCGCCGGCACATTCGCGAAGGCGGAACCGGAGCGTTGCACGTCGAACGCAACGTTGACCGCAGGATACGCCGAACCTTCGAGCAGACCGTCATGGAGGAATTTCTCGAACGCCTTCTGGTCGCGGCCAATCGTCGCAAAAACCTGCGTGTAAGCTTCGGATTTTTCCGCGCCCACCAGACGGGCGAGCAATTCGACTTCCATCAACCCGTTGAACAACGGGAGAATCATCGGCTGGATCGGAAGGATCGTGCCGTCCGCCGTGCGGGCGTCGCCCCAGGATTCCAAATAGTGAGTCGCCGCGAGGTGGGTTCCCGCCAGCGCCGACGTTTCGTCGTGATAATAACCGTAGCGGATGACGTCCGGCACGGATTTCAGCAGCGAAGCAAAATCCAGTTCGACCGGCGCATTGTACACCGGGTTGCCATTGAGGATCAGAAGCGTCTTGACCGAACCGCCCTTGATCGCCGTGGCGAGAGCAGAAATCGTCGAAGCGACGGGGGCCGCAATTTCGACAAAATCAACGGTCTGGCCGATGTTGCCGAGCTTGGCGTTGATCGCATTGACCAAAACATGCACCTGCACTGGCAGATGCGAACCGGCGACCACGAGCGACTCTCCGCGATTCTCAAGAAGATCCTCGGCGCACTTGTCGATCCAATCGGTGTTCAGTTCCACGCCCTTGCCGAGCGACTCGAAGGTGGACGTACCCAGGATTTTTCCGGCCAGCGCGGCCGCGAAAGCCAGCATGTGGCTGCTCGCGAGACGCAGACGGTGATCCGCCATGGTGCCGGTGATCGTGAAATTACTCTCTGTAACGTAGAGCCGATTCATCGGATCGGACTGCTTCGTCACTCGCCTGCCCTTCGCAAAATCGCGCGCGTAGTACAGCGAACCCGATTCCGCCTGGAGGAAATCGGCGTCGATGCTGACCACCCGCTTCGCCTTGGCGAAACGGTAAACCGGCTTTACGTTCCGGCCGAAAGACGCCTGTGCCGCGGCGACCGCCGCCTCGTCCTGCACGGGTTCGTATTCCGCCCAGATTGCACGCGGGAATTTCTGCTTCAACTCTGCGACCAGACGGGCGCGAGTCGGGGATGAGGATTCGTCGGCGAGGAAGGCCAGACCATCGCCATTGCCGGCGTAGGTCTTGTTGATGGCGGCAAGAATATCGTTAACCTGACCCGTGGTCAGCGTGTTTTCGCCCTTCGTGTGGGCGATGGCCCGCTCGGGATCGTAAAGATCAAGCACCGAGGCTTGGGCAAGAATGGTCGAGGCACCGCCGTGCGGCGTGTAGCTGGGATTGCCTTCGATCTTGGTCGGACGTCCCTGATGGGTTTCCGCGAGAAGCGGAATCGCCGATTTGCGGAGCGGCATCGCCGTCGCAAAATAAAGCGGAAGCCCCGGAACGGTGTATTCAACCGACTGGCCGTAGGGCAAAATGTGGGCTTCGGGACGGCGACAACCCGCGAGGCCGAGTCCGCCGAGAGCGAACGACGCGGCCATGAGCTTCATGAACTGGCGGCGGTCGACGCCTTCGATGCTGGAGGCACCTTCCGGGAATTCACGGGCCATGTGCTCGCGGAAACCGGGCGTGTCGGCGAGCTCATCGAGGCTGCGCCAGTATTTCGGGCCGACTAGCTCGCGCTGTGCGGGGGCGGAGTGATCAAATTTGCGTTTCATCAGCGATGGCAACCAGAGCAGCTTTGCGGCGGTTTGACCTTCCAGTTGTGAACAAATTCCTTCGCCTGATCGAGTTTGCCTTGTTCGGCGAGGGTCTTGGAATCCAAGTTAAAGACATCCTTCGGATCACGCAGGTGTTCCTCGGGGTTGCGATGGCAGTCGAGACAGAAGCTCATGCTGTGCGATTTCGCGTGATAGACGGTGCTCATCTCATTCACCTTGCCGTGGCACTCGACGCAGCTCACCCCGCGGTTCACGTGGACGGAGTGATTGAAATAAACATAGTCGGGAGTCTGGTGAATCTTCACCCACGGGACGGGATCGCCCGTTTTATAACTTTCGCGCACCACCTCGAGCAAGGGACTCGTGGTCTCCTTAATTACTTCAATTTCATGAGCTTTTAATCTAAATTCAACAGAAAATAAGGCATCGTCAATAACCTTATATAATTCAATATTGCTTCTACTGGA
>JBEHXD010000097.1:0-12405 GCA_048498875.1 Verrucomicrobiota bacterium | reverse complement strand
GTGAGCCTTTGTGCCCTTTGCGACTTTAACGTTACGGTTTATCCAACCGTGAGAATCGGCGCATTGTCTCATGCGGCGGTGGGATGATGGGCGTCGACTTCGCCGCGTTCCATGCCCGGGTAGAAGCCGAGGATCAGCAGGTCATGCTGGGGGGCTTTGGGCATCATTCGGCTGGCGGGATGCGTCGAATGCATGGCGGTGCGTTGTGGCCGGCGCCTGGGCGTCGGAGTGGTGGTGTTTTTTTTATTTTTCATGGAGGAAAATTTCCTCCGGACCGCCAAACCGTGGGGCAAAAAAAAGCCCCCCCGGTTTGACACCGGAGGGGCTAAAGTCGTGTGAACGATCAGAACCCTCCGGGCGCGATTGCGACGGATACGACGGAAACGACAATGGCGGAAAGGCCATGGGAGACTGCGAGGGTCGTTTTACCGGCGTGGTTCATTGTTGGGGGATTACCAGATCGATGCGCGTGGAATTGTCGAGTGCTTTTTTGGCGGATTTAATCCGGTGCGGATTTGGTTACGGCTGGACCTCAAGAGTCACCACGACGTTGCTGGGCGCGACGAGCGTCTGCGGATCATCCACCATCAAATTCACCGCCGTGCTGGTCACCGACCCGCTGGCGTTGGAAACCACCACGTCGTAACTGCCCGCATCCTCCGGCAGGATTTCGTTCAAAACCAGGGTGGAATCGGTCGCCCCGGTGATTTCCACGCCGTCTTTCCTCCAAATGTAGCTTGGGGAAGGGGAGCCGGTCGCGACGACCGCAAAGGTGGTGTCCGATCCCGCCAGGACGCGTCGCCCCACTGGCTGCGTGGTGATGGCCGGAGCGACGGGATTGGGATCAACCGGAGCGCTGGATTCCGCCTGACCCAACTGGCCGAAGCCGTTGTAGCCGGTCATGACCAATTTCCCGTCAGTGGTGATATAGGACAGGTGGGCATAGCCGACTGAAGCGGTCTTCACGCCGCTGATGATTTGCGCCGGACTCGATTGGTCTGACGCAGTGCCATTGCCCAGCTGTCCTGAACTGTTCCAGCCGGTCGTCCAGAGGGTGCCGTCCTTTTTGATGAAGGCGGTGCCGTATCCACCTGCTGATACACTGCCCACGAAGGTGGCGACCTTGACTGGTGCGGGCTGATTGTCGGTGGTGCCGTCGCCCAGCTGGCCGTAGCGATTGTAGCCTGCGGTCCAGAGAGTGGCGTCCGTCTTGACGAAAACCGTGTGGTCGTGACCCGCGGAAATCGCAGTTACGCCCGTGGCGATTTGCACCGGCGTGGACCGTGCGGTCGTGGTGCCGTCGCCGAGCTGGCCAAAAGTATTCATGCCCATCGCCCAAAGCGTACCGTCCTGTTTGAGAAACAGCGAATGATCGTGACCGGCCGCCGCCATCGAGACATTGCTCGCAATTTGCACCGGCGTGCTGCGCGCGATGGTGGTGCCGTCGCCGAGCTGGCCAAAACTATTGGCGCCGATGCCCCAGAGGGTGCCGTCTTTCTTGACGAACAAGGTGTGATAGCCGCCGGTGGCGACTGACGCCACGTTGCTCGCGATTTTGACCGCCGCGGACTGGGCGTCATAGCTGGTTGTTCCGTTACCCAACTGCCCGCGATTGTTGAGGCCCATGAGCCACAGGGAGTCGTCGGTTTTGATAAACGCGGTGTGACCGAAACCTGCTGAAACCGCGACCACGCCCGTACCGACTTGGATCGGGCTGCTGCGCGATCCGGCCACGGTCGTGCTGTCGCCCAACTGACCATACAGGTTATAGCCCGTCGCCCAGAGGGTTTTGTCCGCTTTGACGAACAGCGTATGATAATAACCGGCGGCAACGGAGGACACGTTCTGGCCGGCGGCGAACGACATCGCGCAGCAAAATCCGAGGACGATGTTGATGGTTTGCCGGAAAATCGAACGACCGGGGGGGAATGCCGGCGTCAGTGAGCTTGAAGGGAAAAACGACATGGAAAAGCGGTGATGGCTATCTCATGAAAAAACTTTTCACGGACGACGGAAATACTGTTCCGGGAAGTTCGGTTTTTTGACTGGGATTTAGCACCGGTTTGAGAAGAGAAAAAAGTCTGTTCGGTTTGAAAAACAGTGGGATGAATTTGAGTTCAGTGATCGGCTGTTGCGCCGGCTGCTTTAACGCTCAGGTCCGGCAAAAATCACCCGGAATCAGCCGTGTTTTCCCTCACGTTTTCGCGCCGGAATCGTCCCGGCGAAAACCGATGTTGCAAAATGCCCGATCGACCCACTCCGGCGTGTTCGCAGGGTTGCTTTGGTTAAGCCGGGTGTTCAATTTATCGAACTTATCCCATGAAAATTCCCGGTATTTCCGTTCTTTTATTTGTGACTGCGGCGTTGGTGTCAGTGCGCATTCGTGCGGCGGACGTCCTGCAAACGCTGGCTTCCCCTGACGGTGCAATTGCGGTCGCAATTCGCGTGGATGACCGGATCCGGTACGATCTGGCGGTAAATGATGCGCCGGTCCTGAAAAGTGCGACGATGTCGCTGAAAGTGGATGCCGCGACTTTCGGGCTGTCACCCAAATTGAAGTTGGTCACGCCCCGCTCGTACGATGGCGTCCTGCATCCGGTCGTCCGGCAGAAGGCGGCGGAATTGCGCGAGCACTATAATGAATTGCGCTTTGAGTTCGAGGGCGGTTACGCCGTGGTTTTCCGGGCGTACAACGAAGGTGTCGCCTATCGCTGGGAAACCACCCTTTCCGCCAGCCAGGTCAAAGTGGCCGACGAAGAGGTGGCGCTGAATTTTGCGGACACGTTCACCGCCTATTATCCCGAGGAGGAGAGTTTTTATTCGCATAACGAGCGGATCTTCCTGCCGCGTTCGCTGGGTGACCTGGCGGCCAGGAATCTCGCGAGCATTCCCGTGGTGGTGGATGCACATGGAACCAAGATCGCCATCGCGGACTCCGATGTCGTCGATTATCCCGGGCTGTGGTTGCACGGCACCAGCGGCAGTGCCCTGGCGGGTACCTTTCCCCACTATCCGCTGGAGGAAAAACTCACCGGCGATCGCGATTTCAAAGTGACCAAAACCGCGGACTACATTGCGGTCACCAAAGGGACGCGAACCTATCCGTGGCGCTTGTTCGGCGTGGCGAAGAAGGATGTGGAGCTCGTCACCAATCCCTTGGTTTATCTGCTCGAGAGTCCCACCTCACTCTCGGACACGTCCTGGATCAAGCCCGGCAAGGTCGCCTGGGATTGGTGGAATGCCAACAATCTTGGCGGCGTGGATTTCAAGGCCGGCGTCAACACCCAGACCTATAAGTACTACATCGATTTCGCCGCGGCGCACGGGCTTGAGTACATCGTCCTCGACGAGGGCTGGTATGTGCTCGGCGACTTGCTGAAAACGGCCCCTGGCATGGATGTCGCCGAAATCGTGTCGTATGGAAAAAAGAAAAAGGTGGGGGTGATTTTGTGGGCCGTCTGGAAAACACTCGATGACCAGTTGATTCCGGCGCTCGATCTGTTTGAGCGCTGGGGCGTGCAGGGGATCAAGGTGGATTTCATGCAGCGGGACGACCAGGTCGTGATGAATTTCTATGCGCGGGTTTCCGCCGAGGCCGCCAAGCGCCGGATGCTGGTTGATTTCCATGGTGCGGTCCGTCCGGCCCTGCTGACGCGCACCTGGCCAAACCTGATTTCGACGGAAGGGGTGCGGGGCAACGAATGGAACAAGTGGAGTTCCGATATCACCCCGGTGCACACGGTGACGCTGCCGTTTACCCGCATGTTTGCCGGTCCGATGGATTTCACGCCGGGTGCGATGCTGAATTCGACGCGCGTGGGTTTCGCCAAAAATTTTGATCTGCCCAGCAGTCAGGGAACGCGTTGCCGCCAGCTTGCCATGTACACAATCTACGAAAGCCCGCTGCAGATGCTCGCGGATTCACCGACGAATTATCTGCACGAACCCGAGTGCCTCGAATTTTTGTCTGCGGTTCCCTCCGTGTGGGACGAGACGCGTGGGCTAGACGGAAGGATTGGCGAATATGTCGCCATCGCCCGGCGCAGCGGCAAGGAATGGTACTGTGGGGCCATGACCGACTGGTCGCCCCGGGAAATGCAGATCGATCTGTCGTTTTTGCCGGCGGGCAATTTCAAGATGGACGAATACCGCGACGGCGTGAACGCCGACCGTCGGGCGGATGATTACAAGAAGGTCACCCAGCTCGTGACCAACGCGACCAAGCTCACCATCAAACTCGCCCCCGGTGGCGGCTGGGCGGCGAGAATCCGGCCTGAATAGAAGGGGCAATCGGCGGTTTTGAAGTGGAACGCGTTAACTTCAACGCGTTGGTCTGCCTCGTGGCACATACCGCGTCTTGAGGTCAAGCCGCTCCACCGTTTCCGCGCGCCGTTGCGAAGTGTGCGGTAATTTCCCCGTAGTCTCGTTCAGGGTAAACCTGATGGGAACGAGTGCGCCCGGACTCGCGTCTGGCCCGTAGCTTGTCCGAGAATTGAAATGCTCCGGCACCCCTTGGTCGACTACCGTCCAGCCATCGTTCGTATCGATGGCCGCGGAAAATCGACCAGGGGTGTGATCCGCAGTTTGTGCATTTCATTCTTCGCTTCTGGCTCGCGGGCGATTCGCGAGTCGCAATTGCCATCAGGAATTAATGCACATGAATACCTCCGTACCAAATCTGTCGACCCCGGTCACGCGCCGGTCTGTCTTGAAAACCCTCGGTATCGGCGCCCTCGGTGTGGGCTCGCTCAGCTTGTTGAAAAATGAGGCCTTTGCCGCGGGCACCAGCCCGGCTCAGGACGCTGCGGTTTTGAACTTCGCGTTGAATCTGGAATACCTTGAGGCCGAATATTACACCTATGCGGTCAGCGGGGTGGGGATCGACAAAATGGGTATCGCCGTCTGGGGCTCCGGGACTCCCGGCCCGGTGACAATCAAAGCCAGTCCCAAGGTTAATTTTGCCACTCCCGCGATTCAGCAATATGCCGAGGAGATTGCCTCGGACGAAAGAAGACATGTCCGCTTTCTGCGCAATGCCCTGAATGCGGCAGGTGTCACCCCGGTCGCCCGTCCGGCGATCAACTTGCGCGAGAGCTTTATGGTCGCAGCGGAAGCGGCCGGGCTCGGCAAAGGGTTCGATCCATTCGCCAATGAGGTGAACTTTCTGCTCGGCGCGTTCATCTTCGAGGATGTCGGTGTAACGGCATACAAAGGCGCTTCTCCGCTGATCGACAACAAGGGCTACCTGGAAGCGGCCGCGGGAATTCTCAGCGTGGAGGCGTACCATGCGGGCGTGGTGCGAACACTCCTTTATCAGCTCGGCGATCAAACCCGCGCAGCCGCCCAGGCGATTTCCGATTTGCGTGACGCGGTCGATGGCGGAACCCAGGACGATCAGGGCGTCGTCGTAAGTGGAAAGGCAAACCTCGTGCCAGCAGACGACAACGGCATCACCTACAGCCGCACCACCCGCCAGGTATTGAATATTGTTTACCTCGGTAAAAACGCGACCTCCGGTGGATTTTTCCCGGCCGGCCTGAACGGGGCGATCAAATAAGCCGGCGCTTGGCTGGATTATTTGCGAGTGGCGTTGCCCAGAGCTGGATAACGCAACTCTTTTTGGCCGCCGGTTGATGCTGTGGAAACGCACTGTACGCATGGCATGAAGTGTGCGACAAAAATTCCATGAGATGCATCCGCTGGCTGACTGCGTTGGGCGTGGTATTTCTCGGAGGAATCACGTCCGTTTTGGGGAGCGAGAAAAACGTGGAGATCAACGCCCAGCTCAAGGGGCTGTGGGTGAAACCAGACGGGGCCTGGGATGGCCGGACGGTGTTGATGCTGCACGGGTTTGCCGACGATAGGGACGGCGTGGGTGATCTGACCAAACAGCTGGCGCTCGCTCTCTCGGCGAAAGGCATCGCGAGTCTGCGCATCAATTTTCGTGGAGAAGGGGACAAACTGCGCACCCGGATTGAATCGACTTTCACTACGCGGCTCGAAGACACGGATGCCGCATACGCCTTCCTGTTACAACAGCCGGGAGTGCAGCCTGCCCATGTCGGCGTGCAGGGCTGGAGTCTTGGCGCCACAACGGCAATCGAGACGGCGGCGCATCATCCCCAGTGGTTTCGCACGATGGCGTTGTGGTCGAGCCCGTCCGGCGATCAGTTTCAAATGTTGATGGCGGGAGAAACCGGCAAAAAAGCGATGCGCGAAGGCGAGGCGACGGAGGTGGTGCCCGGCTGGAAAAGCATCACCACCAAGCGTGAGTTCTATGAAAGTTTTCGCGGAATCGATCTGGATCGCTCGCTGGCGAAATATCCCGGTGCGTTCCTTTCGGTGCGTGGATCGCGGGATTTTTTGCCTCAACATGAGGCCGAGTTTCTGAAAATCGCCCACGGGCAGCCCGCCGAGGCGGTGATCATCGGTGGAGCAGACCATATTTTCAGTGTATTCGAACCCGCCAAGGGACACGCGGCTCGCGCCGTGGATGCGACGGTTTCGTGGCTGGAGCGGACGCTTTGAAAAAGCGTTCGATTGAGTCGGAATTTAAAGACGGCGCCCGGTTTTCATGATCCGATGACGGACGTGGCTTAATGTGGCAGTGGCGGTGACGCCGCTGGCCCAGCCGTGTGACCACGGCTGCTACACCGAGGCAGGGTCGATTTGCCTGCGGATCCCGTTCCTCCAGTCTTGCCTTGTCACAGGGAGGTTTTGAAATGCGAGCATGACCATGGAATCCCCTGCCTCCACCGCTGCGCCGGCTTTGCCGGAAGTGATCTTGAGTCCATTGGAGGCACGCGTCCTGGGGTGCTTGATTGAAAAGGAACTAACGACTCCGGACGTCTATCCGCTTACGTTGAATTCGCTCGTGAATGCCTGCAATCAGCGCAGCAATCGCGATCCGGTGATGGAAGTTTCCTCGCGTGAGGTGGAACTCTCGCTTGAGGGCCTGCGCTCCAAGAAACTGGTCACGCTTTTTTCCGGAGCCGACGCGCGCGTGTTCAAATACCGGCAAACATTGGATCTGGTTTATCCGATGGATATCGGTGCCCGCGTGGTGTTGTGCGAACTCCTGATTCGGGGGCCGCAGACAGCGGCGGAATTGCGCATCCGGACGGAACGGATGCGTCAGTTGACGAACGAGGACGTCGAAGCGATCCTGCAGGAAATGGCGGCGCGGTCTTCCGGAGCACTGGCCCGGCGGCTCGCGCGTCAGCCCGGTCAGAAGGAATCGCGCTGGACCCAATTGTTGACCGGCGAACCCGTGTCGGCGGCAGGGACAGAATTGCCGGTTGTTCCCGTTTCTGCGACGGCGATTGTCGCGCCGGGACTCGAAAGCCGGGTGGCCGTGCTGGAAGCGGAGATCGCGCAACTGCGCGACGAATTGGCCGCGCTGAAAAAATCGCTCGGCGAAAATTGAGTACCGCTCTGCTGTCCGGCTAGATCTTGACCTGGACGTCGGCGATCAGCTGGTCTCCGCCACACGAGAAAAGGTAGATGCCGCGGTGGGCGGCCTTGATTGCAGCGATGGAAAGATGGTCGGCGCGCACAATGGTCGGCAGCGACAGTTTGCAGGGGAAACCAAAGTCACACAGCGCATTTTTGAATGCACCGGTTGTCATGTTTGTGATTTCGCCGATCACGTCCTTCACCACTTCGTTCCCCTCCATCGCGACTTCGGCGGCAGTCATGCCGAGGATGTGGCTGGCGGCGTGTTTTGCGAACGAATCGTTGAAACACAAATAGACGATCCCATTGGCGTCACCGGCAAAACCGACGTTGCCGATCACATAAGGGGGAGGTCCAATCGTCGAGAGGCTATTGGTGTGAGCGTCTCCCACCTTGGCTTCGAGCAGGCTAGATTCGCGTCGCAGCATGGTGCGACTGACGCTCTGAACCGCTTTGACAATGGAGTCTTGGACGAGGGTGTCGGTGATGGGCTGCGTTGGGGCCATAGGGTTTACTAGGTAAACAATGATACATCGGCCTCTTAGGGTGTTTGCTTGAGGAAAAAGCTCGGGTCATGCTAGGCATGCCATCTTTGGACGTGAATCGGTGGCGGCGCGAAGTCGGAGGAGGGTCCGGTTTTGACTTGTTGTCATGTGGATTTCTTTCAGGCACTTGCCGAACGGGGACTTGAAAGACTCCCTTCGCGTTACATAGTTTTTAAAAATGCTGTCAGTTCGCCTTACGAAAATCCTCTCCGGTTTTAGACCGTTTCTGTTAACGGTTCTTGGCTTGGCGTTGGCGGGAGCCAACGCTGCCGATGAAGTCAAGCGTACGGCTGACAGTTCACTATCCATGCAGGTGATCCCCGCCAGTGATCCACGCTTCCTTTATGAAGGTCGTTTTGATCTTACCAAACTCGCCGCGCCCGTGGTCATCTGGCAGGGGAGCAGGATCAGCATCGACTTTGAGGGCCCATTTCTGGCGATGCAGTTCACCAGCGGTCACGACCAGAATTTCTTCAATGTGGTCATCGACGACGTGGTGATGGACGTGATTTCGATTTCGCCGGACCGGGATCAGCGCATCGAATTGAAATCAAAATTAAAGGAAGGCCGTCATCGTTTGACGCTTTTCAAGCGCAGCGAAGCCAACGTGGGTGACGTCCGGTTTGCCGGCATCGAGATTGCGGCCAACGCCAACGCGTGGAAACCCGCTCCACCGGCTTACAAGCTGCGCATGGAATTTTTTGGCGATTCGATCATGGTGGGCGCCTGCAATGAGGATGGTGCCACCGACCAGTGGGAAGACCGTCGGACTCACAATAACGCGCTGAGTTATACCACGCTGACCGCGGCGGCGTTTCAGGCCGATTATCGCTGCATCGCGGTCAGTGGGATGGGCGTCGCCGCGGGTTTTGTCGATGTGCACGCCGGCGAGGTTTGGAACCGGCTTTACCCGAAAATCAATGCCCCGCTGGCTCGCCTGAAAATGTGGCAGCCCGATGTCGCGTTCATCAATTTTGGAGAGAACGACGACGCCTTTCCTCGAACGCAAAAGCAGCCATTTCCCGGGGATTATGTCGCCGGCTACATTGCCTTGATGAAGGCGATGCGTGCGGAATATCCGAAAACGCGGTTCGTTTTGTTGCGCGGCGGCATGTGGAGCGGTGCGCAAAGTGCGCCATTGCGCGAGGCGTGGGAAGCGGTCGTCAAGGAGGTCGAGGCCCGCGACCCTGCGATCAGCCATTTTGTGTTCGATCATTGGTCGCCCACGCATCCCCGGGTGTCGGATGATCGGATTCTCGCTGACGAATTGATCGCCTGGCTGAAGAAGCAGGCATTCATGAAACGATTCCTCTAGTCCCGGAAGCTCTGAACGGCGGAACGCGGGAAAATCCGCCCGGAGGTCGGGTTCCACCTTTGGCGTCATTCCCAGAGCACAGAACGATCGATTGCGGCGATGGAGGTTTGTCCCGTCAGGGCCATCGCCATCTCGAATTCTCGCCGCAGGATGTTGATCACACGGGAAACTCCTTCCGGGCCGGCGACCGCGAGGCCGCAAACGTAGGGGCGTCCAATCAATACGGCCGACGCACCGAGGCCGAGCGCCTTCAACACATCCACGCCGCGGCGAATGCCGCCGTCGACCAGCACGGGAACCCGTCCGGACACTTTGGCGATCACTTCAGGCAGCGCGTCGATCGTCGCCGGCACTGTATCGAGATTGCGGCCGCCATGGTTGGAAACGATCACGCCCGCCGCTCCCTCATCGATCGCCCGACCCGCATCCTCCGCATTCATGATGCCTTTTAAAATGACCGGCAACCTGGTCAGCGAACGCAGCCACGCGATATCCTTCCACGTGAGTTTGGGATCAAGTGTCGCGCTGTAGATGTCGCGTTCGGTGGGACGATGTCCTCCGGTGGCGGTGTGCAGGCCCTTGAGGTTGGCGCGGACCAGCCCTTCCGGCAGCGAAAATTGATGGCGAAGCTCACGATAACGGGGACCAAGCACCGGCGTGTCGACGGTTACGACCAAAGCCTTGAAGCCCGCCGCTTCCGCCCGGCCGACCAGAGTGCGGGTGAATTCCCGGTCGGGCTGCACGTAGAGCTGAAACCAATGCGGTTTCTTCGCCGTTGCGGCCACCTCTTCGAGGGTCACGGTGGAAAACGTGCTGAGAAGAATCGTGGCTCCGGCAGCCTCGGCACCTTTCACTGTGGCCAGTTCCCCGTCAGGGTGGGCGAGGCGCTGGTAGGCGAGCGGAGCGAGCAGAATGGGCGATTCCAGTTCCTGTCCGAAAAGTGAAAGGCGGGTGTCGATCCGGGAAACGTCGATGAGGTTGCGCGGGCGCAGCCGGATTTTTTGGTAGGCGTCCTCGTTCCAACGCAGCGTCGCCTCGTCGCCCGCCCCGCCGCTGATATATTCCCACGCCAGGGGCGACAGGTGCCCGCGAGCGAGTCGAAGATAGTCGGCAACTTCGACGGGAGGGAGCGGCTGCAGTTGGGTTGAAGCAGGCGGGTTTGCGATATTTTGGGGTTTCATATCCGCACTAGCTCGAATACGGATTACCTTCCCCGATGCAATCCCCTATGACCCCAAAAATACCCGCGTTGGTTTTGTCCGTTTTGCTGACTTGGACGGCTGCTTTGTCCGCCGCCGACACTCCCGCTCCCGGGCGGAAATTGGGCGATTATCCACTCACGGCGGATTCGCTGCCACAGGCGGGTGTTCCGAAAGGGAAACTGGAAGGACCATTTGAATGGAACAGCAAGATCATCGGCGGCACGGTGCGTCGCTACTGGATTTATGTGCCAGCCCAGTACACCGGCGAAAAGCCGGCGGGGCTTTTCGTTTTTCAGGATGGCCAGCGCGCGTTGAATCCCACCGGACCGCTGCGGGTGGACCAAGTGATGGAAAATCTCATCGCGAAAAAAGACATGCCCGTGTCGATCGGCTTGTTCATCACGCCGGGCAATCTGAGCGATCATTACCCGGACAATCTCGGAATGAGCAACCCCAACAACCGCGCCAATGAATACGACGTCCTGAGCGACGCCTACGCGCGGATGCTGATCGACGAGTTGATTCCTGAAATCTCGAAGAAATACAAAATCAGTGGCAATCCCGATGCGCGCGTGATCGGTGGCACGAGCAGCGGGGCGATCTGCGCCTGGACCGTGGCGTGGGAACGTCCCGACCAGTTTCGCAAGGTGGTCAGCATGATCGGCAGCTTCACTTCGATCGGTTACCGGCCCGCACACGGAAATCAGCCGATGATTCCCGGGGGTGATTTTTATCCGACGCTCATTCGCAAAAGCCCGATCAAGCCCATTCGCATTTTCCTGCAGGATGGCGAAAACGATCTGAGCAATCTCACCGACACCAAAGGCTTCAAGCCCGAATGGACTGCCCTGGCCAACGAGCACGGCAACTGGCACCTCGCGAACCTGCAGATGTTGTCAGCCCTCGAATTCGCGAACGCCAACGCAGATCGCCATAAAATCGAAGGCGCGCGTTACGATATCAATCACGTCTGGGGCGATGGCGCCCATTCCGATACTCATGGCGGCGCACTGCTGCCGGATATGCTCCGCTGGATGTTCCGCGACTATCCGAAGGAGTAAATGTAGGAGCGGCTTTATGCCGCGATCAGGACGTTGAACCGCAGCATAAAACCGCTCTGACAGGAAACATTGTTCGTATGGAGCGACAGGCGTCCCTGCCTGTCGTTTTTCCAGTCGCCCAAGCCCACCGGCCGGAGGCCTGTGGCTGCGAATTGATCAAAGCGGCTAAGGTTAGCCGGTGATAAATTGTGATATTTGGCCGGAGGGATGACGGAGGTTTGCCATTTGGCGGAGGACTTGCTCACTGGAACATTTTGCATGCACGATCACGTTGAGACACTCTCTTCTCCTTCATCGCTGGACGGATCTTCCCGGAAGGCCGGTCGCGGCCTGGTGTTTATTCTCGGTGCGCTGACGGTGATCGGTCCTTTCGCGATCGATATGTACCTGCCGGCGTTGCCGCAGATCGGACGTGAACTGGCCGTGGACGTGGGCCGCGTGCAACTGACGCTTTCGATTTTTCTGTTCGGCATCGCGGTGGGTCAGGCATTTCTTGGCCCGGTGGTTGACCGTTGGGGACGTCGCGCGCCCCTATTGATCGGACTGACCGTGTTTGTGGGTGCGGCCATCGGTTGTGCCCTGGCGCATTCGATGACTACGCTGCTGGGCTGGCGATTGTTGATGGCGCTGGGGGCGTCGGCGAGCATGGTGGTGCCGAGGGCAGTGGTGCGCGATTTGTTCAACGAGCGCGATTCGGCGAAAATGTATTCACTGTTGATGCTCATCCTAGGCGTGTCCCCCATTTTTGCACCATCGGTCGGCGGACAACTGATCGGGCTCACGGGCTGGCGCGGGATTTTCTGGGTGCTGGCCGCGCTCGGTGTAGG
>JBEHXD010000096.1:0-12445 GCA_048498875.1 Verrucomicrobiota bacterium | reverse complement strand
TAGCGGGAGACCGGCTAATTTCCGGCAGTCAAGATTATCAACTCTACGGTTCCAAGCTGTCGGACGGCACTGTCGCCTGGACCTATTCCTATTGGTTTTCCTGGATTGAATCCACGCCGGTGCTGGTCGATGAACTCATTTATATCGGAGCATCCGATTATGCCCGAATTAGTGTGCTCGACCCGACTACGGGAAAACCGCGCTGGTCCACGCCGGTGCGGGGAATGAACTGGGGAACACCGTTGGTAACCGACCGGCTGGTGCTCACCGGAACCGTGGCCCAGAATATTCCGGGGACTGCCATTGCCCATACCGGAGGAATCATGGCACTCGACCGCGAGACAGGGAAAATCCGGTGGCAATTGCTGGCCGCGCCGCCCCCGGAGAATGGTTTCGGCGGATATGCCGGATCGCTGGCGCTAGCGGATGATAAAATCATCGCCGCAGGTTTTGACGGATATCTCATGGCCCTGCCTCTAAACTAGTCCTTCCGTTTACGCGCAAACCGCCGCCTAATAAAATCCGACCTGCCGCGTAATACAGAAGGATGATCCGATCCACTCATGCGCCGTCACGGTCCCCGGGCTTCTCACATTCCCGCTTTCGCGCGATAGCGCTCTTCGTTTTGGCTCTGGCAGTCAATTGTTCCCCTGCCGCCTCCCTTACATTCAAGTTCGACCACGAAGCCTTCACCCAATGGATCCAGGAGCGGCTGCAAAAAAGCACCCCTCCCACTGAGCCTCCGTCCGCTTGGAAGGCAAAAATCCGAATTGAGCCGCACCCCTTGAAAGCTGATCCCGACAAAAGGCGGGCTTTTTGGATCACCTGCGGAGGTGGTTTCTCCAACCGGTTTGTTTTCGAACAGCGGGCAACCAAGCTGCCCGATGATCCCACCTTGATTCTGGCCAGTGGCTACCGGTCATGCCAGCGAATGGACATTTTCATTCTCGAACCCAGGGTTCCAGTCGCTTTTTACCCAACGGGCTATTTTGGCGACTACGTCTACGAAAACATCCTGGTTAAAGACCGGATGGAGTTATTCGACGAAACACTGCTCCGCCAACTTTTTCTGCTGATTGCCGAGGGCGCCATCGCAGTAAATGACCTCGAGGCCTACTGGTTCGATGAACCTCAACTTGTCCAGGTGACTGATTTCAGGAAGGAATCCCATTTCATCCCCGAACTCGTGATTGAGATGGTGAGTCCGGACGAAGTTCGCATCGAATTGGATTTCACCCATGAAAAGATTCTAATCCAAAAAGCGGATCGTTGGGAAAGTTACCTCCTCGATCCGGGAGCCGCCGCGGCCATCCGGAAGATCGTCGCCGACGAACAAATTAAAAACGGGCAAACCGCCCTCCAAGTTAAAGATCCACCGTAGCCGGCTCACCACTCGCGGTCGGTATCGATCGGCCAAGGCCACAGGCAATGCCACCACGGACGCGTCACGGAGGTGCACCACTCCCCATCCCGCAAATACGTCATTTGCCCAATGGTCACACGGAGCACATTTTGCACGACCTCATGGCAGCAGGGACAAACACCCAAATAACGCACTTCGGTGCAATTGACGTAGTCGTTGATCACTCCATGCAAAGTCTGAAGCGGAAGCGGCGCGTGGCATTGCTCGCAAGAGACCGAGAGATTGCGAAGCGTGGCTTGATTGCGCGGATTATGGTGGGGAAAAGCGCCCGCCAGCGACGGATGTTCGTTGTAAAATCGCCGCTGGGCTTCAACGAAACCGCAAACATTTCCTTCGCCGCCTAAAACCACGCCATCCCGTGTTGGGATGATTGTGACCGCATCAAAAACAGAGTCTGCCATGCCGAAGTTATCGGCACCGGATTTAATCAATCCCTGCGAAACATTCGTTAAAGCCCGGTTGGGTTTGAGCCGCTAGTTAGGCAACCGTTCGACCCAAACAAATATCAAGAAACTGTTAAAAAGATTCGCTGCGACTCAGGTTTTCCTCAGTCGTGGCGATACTTTGGTTATTTGTTTTCACCATGTCGGACAATCTCACAATCAGACCATGGCCCGATTCGCGCACTGTGCCGAATCATGAGTACTGGCAAATCGCCCGGGAGATCAAGAAACAGGAAGCGGTTTATCCAAAGCAAAGCCGGGCCATGATTCAGACTGCGGTGGAACTGGCTTTCAGCAAGGGTGGTGCCCGCAAGGATCCGGCGATGATCGACCGTTACATCGCCATGTACCTTACCACGGGAAAAGCGCCTTAAAACCGCTTAGGCGGGCAGTCCTGCGGCCACAAACTGTGCCCGGACGTGCCCAAGAAGCTGGGCCATCGAAAAGGGCTTTTCCAAGGCAAGCCCGGGAGTGAGTAATGCTGGCAGATCCGGAATATGACGGGGAATTTCGCCGGAAATAAGAATGATAGGAAGGTGATGCTGTGCTTCGCGCAGGTGACGGATCATTTCCACGCCGCTGACTTTTGGCATGTTGTTATCCGTGATCAACAGATCAAAATTACCCGAGGAAAGAGCCTGCCCTCCCGCCTCGCCATCCTCGGCAAAAGCAACCGAATAGCCTGCTCCTTCCAGCATCGTTCCTATCAGTCGTTGAATGATGGCGTCATCTTCAACGACCAGTATTCGTCCGTGGTGCTCCATGATGTCAGTGATGAAACCGTGGGGGAGTGTGGACGGCGCCTCACTTCACTACGATATCATTTTTGACGCTCGTCACCCCATTCACGGCGGCAGCGAGACTGCCTGCCTGCGTTTTCTCCGCCTCACTGTTGACAAAGCCACTCAGTTGGACGGCTCCCTTGAAGGTTTCTACTTTCACGTCACGCGCCTTGACGATGGGATCTTTGATCAGCGCAGCTTTTACCTTGGTGGTAATGGTGCTGTCGTCGACATATTCCCCTGTGCTCTCCCGCGTGGGAGTCGAGGCACAGCCCGCAGTAAACGTGGTGAAGCCAACAGCCGCCGAAAAAACGGCCCACAGAGCGAGTGACTTGGGTGTGATGTTCATGGTAACTATATGGTACGCCGGATCGAAAACTGGTTCCGGGCTAAAACCGGTCGGTTTGCCCGGTCATCATTTCAACCTAAGTGATAAACCAGCAGCATTGTAAGGCTGGTTCCAGCCTCACCCTGACAATAATTACCAGGCCGTTTCCCCAGGCATTTCGCCACATTTGCATTGCGGCCAATTTTGCAGCTGATGGTGCTTTCGTTGTGAGATTTTTCCGCACAAAAATCATCCCTCCCCTTCTGCTATCCGGTTTTTTTTGGATCATGGCCACGGCGGAAGGTCTCCCAGCCAATCATCTGATCCACGAAAAGTCCCCATACCTGCAGCAGCACGCACACAATCCGGTGGATTGGTATCCCTGGGGAGAAGAAGCTTTCGAAAAAGCGCGGCGTGAAAACAAACCGATTTTTTTATCCATCGGCTACTCGACCTGCCACTGGTGCCACGTCATGGAGCGGGAATCATTCACCAATGCGACCATTGCCCAGCTGCTGAATGACCATTTCATCTGTATCAAAGTGGATCGCGAGGAGCGACCCGATCTGGATCGGGTTTACCTGGGTTTTGTCGAAACCCTCACTGGCGGAGGCGGCTGGCCCATGTCGGTTTGGCTTACTCCCGAACTGAAGCCGTTTTTTGGCGGCACCTACTTTGCTCCGGACGACGCTCGCGGCCGCCCCGGTTTCAAGACGCTGCTCCAAACCATTGCCGAATCGTGGACAAACCCGGAAGGTCGCACGACTTACCAGAAACAGGCCGACGAAATGATGGCCAGCCTGCAGCGCACAACGGTGTTGACCCCAAAACTGCAAACCGGCGTGTCCCGCGAGTTGCGTGATCGCGCCTGGAAGGCATTGCGTGATTCCTTCGACCGGCAAAATGGAGGCTTCGAAAACTCACCCAAATTTCCCCTGCCCGTGCGGTTGGAATTTCTTTTCGACGTAGCCACGACGTCGGCAGATCCGGCGCAACGCGAGAACGCGAAGCAGATGGCGCTCAAGACGCTCAAGGCAATGGCTGAGGGAGGGATTCACGATCAGCTTGGCGGCGGGTTCCACCGTTACTCAGTCGATGCTCGCTGGCGCGTGCCTCACTTCGAGAAAATGCTCTATGACCAGGCCCAGCTTGCCAGCGTCTATCTGACCGCGTGGCAACTTTCCCAAGAGCCGGTTTATCGGGAAACGGCGGAATCCATTCTTCACTACGTCCGGGAAACCATGACCAGCCCGAACGGTGGATTCTACTCAGCGGAGGACGCAGACAGCGCCACGAATCCCACAGGGATTCCACGACCAGACCACACCTCCGGTCAAACAAACGAAGGCGCTTTTTATTCCTGGACTGCGAAAGAAATTAATGCCGACCTCGGCGTCAGGGAGGCTGCAATCTTCAGCTATGTCTACGGCGTCGAATCCCGGGGCAATGCCGTGGAACGCAGCGGCGGTCCCGGCGAACAAAATGTACCCTATCGCGCCCACTCCGCGGCGGAATGCGCCACCAGGTTCGGAATCACCGAATCAGAAGCGCAAGCCACCCTCGCCAAGGCCCGCGACAGTTTGCGGATGGCACGCGCCCACCACCCCCGGCCGCAGCGGGATGAAAAAATCATCACCGCATGGAATGGCTTGATGATTTCGGCTTTTGCCCGCGCGGCTCAATCCCTGGACGATCCCGAGTACGCCCATCTGGCGCAACGGGCGGCGGGTTTTATCCGCTCCCACCTTTTTGATCCGGCTTCGGGCAGGCTCGTCCGGAGCTATCGGGACGGGGTCAAAGATCCGCGGGGATTCGTGGAAGACTATGCCTTTATGATCCAGGGATTGCTCGATTTGTACGAAACAGATTTCGACGTCCGCTGGCTGGAATGGGCGATCGCGCTTCAGGAAAAACAAATCGAACTCTTTGGCGATCCCGTCGCCGGGGGATTCTTTGCCAACACCGCAGACGACAAGAGCGTCATTTTGCGGCTGAAGGAAAATTTCGACAATGCCGAGCCCTCCCCCAATTCGATCGCGGTCAAAAATCTCGTGCGTCTCGCGGGACTGTTGCATCGCGAGGACTGGACAAAACTCGCCCGGCGCACCGCGGATGCATTTGGCGGCCAGCTCAAACAAGATCCCCTGAGCATGCCGCAGATGCTGGCCTCCAGCGGCTGGCTCGAGGGTTCGCCTCTCCAGATCATGATTCAAGGGGCCACCAACGCGGAAGACGTGAAGAACCTGATCAGGGAAACGCGCAAAAAATTCCTGCCCCGGCGCACGATCTGTCTGATCGACGGACCGAGTCGCGCTTTTTTTGCCGCGCAAGTCCCATTCATCGCCGGCCTGCCGGATGAGACGAACGGCACCGCGACCGCGTATGTCTGCGAAAATTTCGCCTGTCAGCTTCCCACCAAGGACCCGGTTGTCCTTGCACGATTGTTGGACCGCTCCCCCGTTTCATCCCGCAAATGACAAGGGTGGTGCCGGAATTTTGTTTTTGCGGGTAAGCGCCATGTAGGACAATACTGGGAAATGCCCGACTACCAAGCCCCGGAGTTTCTTGTCGAATTGCTCAAAGCCAAATCGCCCTCGGGCGCCGAAGCCCAAGCCCAGGCGGTTTACGACCGTTTCGTGAAACCCCACGCCGATCTCTACGCCAATGACGCGCTCGGCAACCGTCTGGCCACCCTCCACAAAAACGGCGGTCCCACCCTCATGTTCTCCGGCCACATGGATGAACTCGGGCTCATCATCACCTACGTCAACAAGGACGGATATATTTACTTCGATACCATCGGTGGCCATGACCGCAGCATTATTTCCGGCCGCCGCGTCGTGATCCAAACCGCCAACGGACCGGTAAAAGGTGTCACCGGCAAACGCGCCATCCACCTGATGGAGGAAGGCGATCGAAAGAAGGTCCCGGAAATTCACGAAATCTGGATCGATATCGCTTCGAAATCCAAGGCCGACACGCTCGCTCGCGTGGCCATCGGTGATGTCGCCACCTATGACCATGAATTCGAATTGATCAACGGCAGCGTGGGAACCGCACGCGCCTTCGACAATAAAGTCGGCGCCTATGTGGTCGGCGAGGCCCTCGTGCGCTTGGCGAAGGAGAAAGTGAAACTTCACGCCAAGGTCGTTTCGGTGGCCACCACCCAGGAGGAAATCGGCGTTCGTGGCGCGCAAACCTCCGCCTTTGCCGTCGATCCGCATGTCGCCCTGATCGTGGACGTCGGACATTCGACGGATCACCCCGATTGCGATCCGCGCAAATTCGGCGAAACCAAACTCGGAGCCGGACCGATCATTTGTCGCGGGCCCAACATCAACCCCAAAGTGTACGAACGCCTGGTCGCCTGCGCGAAAAAGGCGAAGATCCCGGTTCAATTCGAAGCGGATCCCCGGCCCACCGGCACGGACGCGCGCGCGATTCAAATGGCCCGGGGCGGCGTGGCCTGCGGGCTCGTTTCCATTCCGCTGCGCTACATGCACACGCCAAGCGAAATCGTCGACCTCGAAGACGTGGAGAACTGCGTCAAACTGTTCGTTGCTTTCGCAAAATCGATCGCGAAGGACGAATCGTTTAACTGGTAGGCGGGACGGATATCGAACAAGGCCGATGGGGGCATCGGCCCCTACCGGTTTGCCCAATAAAAACGCGCACCGGAATTCGGGGCGCGTTTTGAATTTTCCAAATTCTGACTTATCGAATCAGGCGGCGTTTTTGTCCGATGAAGCGCTGCTCGGAGTCTTGCGCAGCTGGGGCTTGCGGCGCCCTTCAACGACGGCCTGGTCGATGATCACTTCGACAATGTCGGTGCGCTGGGGAAGATCATACATCACTTCCAGCATCAGCTTTTCCAAAATCGCCCGCAACGCCCGGGCGCCGGTCTTGAGTTCGAGCGCTTTCTTCGCAATCGCCACAACAGCATCGCGGGTAAAGCGAAGTTGTACGCCATCCATCGCAAACAGCTTCGAATACTGCTTCACGATCGCATTCTTGGTGCGCAGCAAAATCTTTTCGAGATCGGCGATCTGCAACTGGTCCAGTACCGACACCACCGGCAAACGGCCGATGAATTCCGGAATCATGCCGAAGCGGATCAGATCCTCGGGAGCCACCGAGCGCATCATTTCATCAGAGGAAAGTTCGTGATCCTTCGCATTGACATGGAAGCCAAGCGAACGCTGGCCCATGCGTTTCTTGATCACTTCATCGAGACCGACAAAGGCACCGCCGCAGATGAAGAGGATATTCGAGGTATTAACCTGGATATACTCCTGATTCGGGTGCTTGCGGCCACCTTGGGGCGGAACATTGCAGGTCGTACCTTCAAGAATCTTCAACAATGCCTGCTGCACGCCTTCGCCGGACACGTCACGGGTGATGGAGACATTTTCCGTAGTGCGGCGGATCTTGTCGATTTCATCGATATAGATGATGCCGCATTCCGCCTTCTTCACATCGTAATTGGCGGCCTGCAGCAGCCGCAGCACCACATTCTCCACGTCTTCACCGACATAACCGGCTTCAGTCAGAGTGGTCGCATCGGAAATGGCGAAGGGCACGTCCAGAATTCGCGCCAGCGAACGGGCGAGCAGGGTTTTGCCCGAACCGGTGGGACCAACGAGCAGGATGTTACTCTTTTCGACCTCCACGTCGTTGAACTCCGTCGGCATCGTCACCGCATCGCGGACCGACGTGGAATCGTAACTGAGACGCTTGTAGTGGTTGTAAACCGCCACCGCCAGGACCTTCTTGGCGTGCTCCTGGCCGATCACGTGGTCGTCGAGCACCTTCTTGATATCAGCAGGCTTGATCAGTCGAAATGCCGGCTTGGTCCCTTCCGATGCGGCCGGCGTCTTGACCTCGCGATCAATGATCGTCTTGCAGACGTTTACGCAAGAATCGCAAATATATACCCCCGGCCCCGCGATGATCTTACGGACCTCGGCCTGCGACTTACCACAGAAGGAGCAGAGCGTCATGCGCGAGGATTTAGCCATGGTATCTTATTTAATCGACCGATGTGAGCAGCTTTAGAGTGATTTGAGACGGGATATTTCCCTATTGCCTGCAACGCCACAATCAGGCGGCGCTCTGGGTGATCTGCTTGGTGTCGCGGGTTGAAGTAACCACGTGATCCACAATGCCGTAAGCCTTGGCTTCGTCGGCACTCATGTAATAGTCGCGATCCGAATCCTTCTCCACCTGATCGGCGGTTTTGCCAGTATGCTTGGCAATCGTTTCATTCAAAGTCTTCCGCCAACGAATGATTTCGCGGGCCTGAATGGCGATATCAGCCGCCTGGCCACCCGCGCCACCTGAGGGCTGGTGGATCATAACGCGACAATTCGGGAGGGCGAACCGTTTGCCCTTGGTGCCGGCCGCAAGCAATACCGTGCTCATGCTGGCCGCCATGCCGATGCAGTAGGTGACAATGTCACACTGCAGAAAATTCATCGTATCGTAGATGGCCATGCCACCGGTGACAATTCCGCCCGGTGAATTGATGTACAGGTGGATGTCCTTTTTGGGATCTTCCATCTGCAGATAGAGCAACTGGGCGATGACCAGATTGGCGACGTGTTCGTCAATTGGCGTGCCGATGAACAGAATACGATCCTTGAGCAGCCGCGAGAACACGCTCATCTGCCTGGATTCGCGGCCGTTGTTGTCCCAAATTAATGTGTCGTAACTCATGCTTTGGTGGTGATTGTCTTCAAGGTAGCCTTGGAGACAAGAAAATCAAGGGCCTTGTCGAAAAGGATTTGCTGCTGAACCGCGCGAATTTGATCGCGATCCTTGCCGAGATCCTTCGCCAGTTTTTCGGGACGCTGGCCGCTCCGCATCGACTCACGCATGATCCAATTGCTGAAATCCTTTTCGTCGACCTTCAGCTTCTCCGCTTCCGCAATTTTGGCGAGAATGAGCTGAACCTTCACCCGGGAAACCGCTGCTTGTGAAGCGCTGTCGTAAAGCTGCTTTTTGTTTTGCTCGAACTGTTCCTGGGGAACGCCACGGCGCATGTTCTCCTCGATGAACTGGCGGAGCACGCCATCGCGCTCGGAAGCAATCAGGCTGTCCGGCACCGGAAAGCTGGCTTTCGCAACCAAGGCATCGGTAACCTGACGACGCTGGGCCGCGCGATTTTCCTGCTCCTTGCGCATCTTCAAGCGGGTGCGGATCTGGTTCTTGAGACCGTCGAGGTCGTCGACCTGGTTCGCTTTGAAAAAGGCTTCATCCATCGGTGGGAGAACTCGCTCACGGACTTCCTGAACTTCAATCGCGTACTGAACCGTCTTGCCGCCCAAGGCGGGCACAGCGGCGAAATCCGCCGGGAACGTCACATCAATGGTTTTCTTGTCACCCGCTTTCACGCCATCGAGCTGTTTGGAAACGCCGGGCAAAAGGCCTTCGTTCGCCCCCTCCACTTCCTCCCAGGTTTGCGGAGCACTGGCGTAGATCGCCTTGTCGCCGACCACGTCCGTCAGCGGCTTGCCTTCGAGCGTGCCGGTGTAGCCGAAGCGCACATAGTCACCTTTCGCCGCGGCACGATCAGCGACCTTGAAGTCGGCGCGTTCGCTGCGCAGTCCTTCAATCGCGCCGTCGATTTCGGCATCGGTGGGATCAACCGGCTGCACCTCGGTCTCGAGGCCGGAGTAGTCGGGCAATTGGAATTCCGGGCGGACATCGACGGTAAGTTTGATCGCGGCGGACAAACCGGACTCAATCGTTCCTTCCTCGACCTCAACGAGCGAGAGGACTTCCAGCTTCGACTGCTCGAGGCCATCGCGATAGGCTTTGCCGATCACCTTGTTCTTGAATTCATCGTTCACCTCCTTGCCGTAGCGCTTGGCAATCATCGCCGCGGGCGCTTTGCCAGGACGGAAGCCGGGGATGCTGGCCTGACGCGTGAAATTGCCGAGCACCGACTGGTATTCGGTATCCACTTCGCCCTTGTCGAGGGTTACAGTCAGCGTTTTGCGGGTCTCGTTAATGTCGGTAATTTGAACGTTCACGGCGATAAATCAGAGGTGATGAGTCGGTTGAATCGGCGAAGCTACGTGACGCCTCCTCCGGCGGTCAATGCCAGATTCCACCGGCCCAAAAGTCGGAAACCGACATGGACTTTTCGATGTACCAACCCAATCTGGGCCCCGCGTAATGCCTTCCCTCTCACAGCTTTTGGCCGACCACAAAAACGTCCTGGTTTTGGACGCGGTTTCGACCCAAACCCAAGTGGGATTACTTCGGGGCAATTCCACACCTCTTTGGCAGCATACTCCGGATGAAGCGGGCCGGGGGTTGTTCGTTTCAGCCGGCAGCATTCTGGCTGAATCCGGCCTGCGCTTGGACGACATCGGTGCCTTTGTCTTTTGCGAAGGTCCCGGATCCATGCTCGGCGTGCGCACCGTGGCCATGGCCCTGCGCACTTGGAACGTGCTGAAGCCTCGTGCCGTTTACTCCTATCAAAGTCTGGCCCTGGCCGCCCGGGGCCTTTGGCTTGGTGGCACTCAACGGGAACTGGCGGTCATCGCCGATGCCCGTCGGGACAGCTGGCATGTGCAGTCGATTACCTCCGACGGCCAGTTCGCCCCACTTCGCCGGGTGGCGTCAGACGATCTTCCCAGCGGGGAACTGGCTACTCCGAAAAATTTCCGGGCGTGGTCCAAGCTGACGCGGCCCGTGAGTGTCTGCAGTTACAACCTGGGCGAACTATTCGCCGGCTTGAGGGAAGAAGACTTTTTTCGCGCCACCGATGCACCCGACGCTTTCCAGCCTGAGGCGCCAGACTATAAAAAGTGGCCCGCCGTCATTCATTCGAGCGAGACTGTGAGCCGGAAATGAGCACCTCTGGACAATTACCCCGCCGGTGTTGGGTGGAAATCGATCTCGCCGCTTTGGAGAGAAACCTGAAGTTGATCCGCGCTTCACTGCCGCCGCACATTCGATACGTCGCGGTCGTCAAAGCGGACGCCTACGGTCATGGGCTCCCTCACGTGGCGGCGCGCCTGATGCACGCCGGCGCCGATCTTTTCGCCGTCGCAAGCGTCGCCGAAGCGATGGCCTTGCGCGAACTCAGCAGTGACTGGCCCATTCTCCTGCTCAGTCCGGTCCTGCCCGAGGAAGATCGCTATCTCGCCGACTACGATCTCGCTGCCACAGTCTCTTCCGAGGGGGAAGTCCGGCGTTTCGGCGCCATCGGCCGGGCGGCCGGAAAACCCATTGCGGTTCATTTGAAAATCGACACCGGCATGGGCCGGCTCGGCGTCTGGCACACCCAGGCCGGGCGACTCTACGAGCAAATCCGCGCAACGGAAGGAGTGAAACTGGCGGGTGTGTTCACCCATTTCTCCAGCGCCGACGAGGATCCCGCATTCACCGAGGAACAGCGGCAAATTTTTCTGCGAACGCTGACGTCCCTGCCCTCGCTTCAACCGGAAAAACTTTTCATTCACGCGGACAACAGCGCCGGCTTGGAAACGGCTCCTGGCCAGGGCGTGTTTAATGCCGTGCGCGTCGGCCTGCTGCAGTTCGGCATCCTGCCCCATCCCCACTCGTTGCTCGCCCGCGTGCACACCGAGCCTGTATTCAGCTTTCACACGCGGGTCGGTTTGGTGAAACAACTGCCCGCCGGCACCGGGGTGAGTTACGGCCGCACTCACCGCTTAAAGCGCGATTCCATCGTGGCAATTTTGACCGCGGGCTATGGTGACGGTATCGCCCGCGCGAGCAGCAACCGGGCCCAGGTGCTCATTCACGGACAACGCTGCCCTGTACTGGGACGAGTTACCATGGACCAAACCATCGTCGACATCACGGACGTGAAAACCGCCGTTGAACCCGGCGAAAACGTCATTCTGGTCGGACGCCAGGGAGCCGGGGAAATCACGATCACGGAGTTCAGCACGTGGGCCGATTCGATTTCCTGGGAAACGCTTTGTTCGGTGACGAAACGCGTGCCCCGATTTTATCGCACCGCGTTGGGAGTCTGAGGTTCGTGGCTCTTATTGGCCACGAACGCCGTGAAAAGGCCGATGTCACCGTTGATGCGCGCTCGCATCCCGGTACTTGTCCCCTCGCCTGCGCGAGAGGCAAGGGGCATCGGCCCCTACCCACGGAAATACGGATTCAAGATCAGATCCAAACTCAGACCGGCTTGCCGATGCCGGAGGCCCGGAATCCGATTTTGCGGAGCGCGGTGAGATCAACAATGTTGCGTCCGTCGAAAAGAAACGCCGGTTTGGGCATCTCTGAATAGATCCTCGCATAATCGAGGGTCTTGAACTCGTCCCACTCGGTCACAATCGCGATCGCATGGGCGCCGGCACACGCCTCATAGGCATCCCGGGCAATCGTCAGCCGCGCGTTTTCGACTCCCTTGCCGAGTACGTCCGTCTTGATCTCGTCCGCCGGGACCTTCGGATCATAAACGCTGACCTTCGCGTGTTCG
>JBEHXD010000095.1:0-12448 GCA_048498875.1 Verrucomicrobiota bacterium | reverse complement strand
CGGCATGATGCTCGAGGCCAACGCCGGCTTCGAACGCGCCTCCGGTTACACGCGGGCGGAAATCATCGGTCGTGGCACGGTGGAACTGAATCTCTGGGCCGATCTCAAGCAGCGCGACGTGTTCGTTCAACATCTGCGAAAAGACGGCAAGGTGCGCGACTTCGAAGGCGTGTTTCGCAACAAAAGCGGCAAGATCGTCAACCTGCTGCTGAACGGCGATCTCGTTGAGATCAACGGCACCACCTGCACCCTCACCGTCGGCGTGGATTTTGGCGAACGGATCCGCCGCGAAACCATTCAAAATGCCACCTACCAGATTTCTCGCGCGGTGCTCGCCGGTACGGATCTGCCGACGTTGTTCGCGGAGCTGCATCAACTGGTCGCTGGATTGATGCCGGCAAAAAACTTCTACGTCGCCCTGCTGAATGCCGACGGAAGTCTGTTGAGTTTTCCCTATTTCGTCGACGAAACCGTCAAGGATCCGCCCCAGCCCCGGCGGCCCGCCAACGGGCTGACCGAGTATGTGCTGCATTCGGGCAAACCGCTTTTGACTACGGCGGACGAACTCACCGTGGTCTTGCGTGACCACAAAGAGTATATGCCGGTCGGCGAACCCGCGGCGCTCTGGCTGGGGGCGCCTCTGATGATCGATGGACGGGCCATCGGCGTAATCGCGGTGCAGGATTATCACAATCCCAACGCGTACAGCCAAGAAGAGAAACGCCTGCTCGTATTCGTCGCCGATCAGGCCGCCGCCGCCGTGTACCGGCGCCGCACCGAATCGTTGCAGCGCGAATCACAGGATTATTTTGCCAAGTCGTTTCAGGCGAGCCCGGCGCTCACGGCGCTGATCCGCATCGACGACAACCGGATCATGGAAGCCAACAACGCCTTCCTGACGGCTTCGGGCTATACCCGCAGTGAAGTGATTGGGCGCACCGCTCTGGAACTCGGCGTCTGGTCGGATCCGGCCAATCGCATCACATTTATGGAGCGCTTGCGCGATGCGGGATCCGTGCGCGACTACGAAGCAGTCTTCTACACTAAGAAACGCGAGCCGCGCTATGTGTCGCTCAATTCCGACATTCTCGAACTCGAGGGTACCCGTTGCATGTTGATCACCGCGATCGATCGCAGCGAACGCCGTCGTCGCGAACAGGTGCAGGACGCGACCTACCAGATTTCCCGCGTATTGCTCACCGGCGGCGATCTGCCCGCACTTTTCGCCGAGGTGCATCGCCTGATCGCCGGCCTGATGCCGGCCCGTAATTTCTACGTGGCGTTGCTCAGCCCCGACGATTCCATCGTCAGCTTTCCCTATTTCGTCGACGAGCTTGTACCGGAGGCTTTCCCCCGCGCGCCGATGAACCGTTTCACCGAGCATATTTTGCGCACAGGTCGGGCACAATTGGTCACGGCCGATGAGTTGGAAGCGTTGCTGGCCGCCAACGGACCCTATCTGACGCTGGAAAAACCCGCTGCGATCCGGCTGGGCGCGCCGCTGCTCATCGACGGGCGCGCCCGCGGCGTGATCGCCTTGCAGGACTACGAAAACCCGCACGCCTACGGTGAGGAAGCCCTGCAGCTGCTCATGTTCGTCGCCGGCCAGGCCGCCGCCGCCGTGCAACGCCGGCAGGCGGAAGAAGCACTCGCCCGCGCCGAACAACAGTACCGCGGCATCTTCGAGCATGCCCTTGAAGGTCTTTATCAATCGCGCCCCGATGGCCGTTTCGAGCGCGTCAATCCCGCGCTCGCGCAGATTCTCGGCTACGATTCGCCGGCCCAGCTGGTCACCGCCATCAACGACATCGGCCGGCAGTTTTATGCCGATCCCGCCCGGCGCAAAGAGTTCATGCAGCGCGTGCAATCCTCGGACGAAGTCACCGATTTTGAATCCGAAATCGTGCGTCGCGACGGCTCGCGCCTGTGGATTTCCGAGTCCGTGCGCGTGGTGCGCAACGCCAAAGGCGAGCCCGTCATGTTCGAGGGCGTGGCCATCGACATCACGGCCCGGCGCGAAACCGCCCGCACCTTGCAGGCGGCCAAGGAAGCCGCCGACGCCGCCAATCGCGCCAAGTCACAGTTCCTCGCGAGCATGAGCCACGAGCTGCGCACGCCGCTCAATGGCATCCTTGGCTACACCCAGATTCTGCGCCGCGATCCGGCACTGACCGAAAAACAAAACGACGGCCTGAGCATCATTCACCAATCGGCCGACCATTTGCTGGCGGTCATCAACGATGTGCTCGACCTGGCCAAGATTGAGGCCCGCAAACTCGAATTACACCCGGCGGAATTCGACCTGCACGAATTCGTCGACAACGTGCAGGCGTTTTTTCTCCCCCGGGCGAAGGAAAAGAATCTTCTGTTGGAGACGGCCTTTTCGCCCGACCTGCCCCACGTGGTCGTCGGCGATGCGCAGCGTCTGCGCCAGGTCGCGTTCAACCTGATGAGCAACGCGGTCAAATTCACGAGCCGCGGCGGCGTGGTGTTTTCCGCTGAAAAAATCGGCGACAAGATCCGTTTTTCCGTGAGCGACACGGGGCCCGGCATCGCGCCCGAGGATCAACTGCGCCTGTTCGAACCTTTTTCCCAAATCGGCGATCACAAACGCCACGCCGAAGGCACCGGCTTGGGCTTGAACGTCAGCCGAGGCATCGTGGAACAGATGGGCGGCCGGCTGCTGCTCGAAAGCCGTGCCGGTTGGGGCAGCCGTTTTTGGTTTGAAGTTCCCCTGCCGGTCGCCGCGCCCGACGCGATGATTGCCACGGTGATCGTGCCGCGGCGCATCAGCGGTTATGCCGGTGCGCGCCGGCGTGTGCTCATTGCTGACGATCATTCGGCCAACCGCAGTCTGCTGGTCGATCTTTTGTCGCCCCTCGGTTTTGAAGTCTGGACCGCCGTCGATGGCATGGAAGTCATCTCTCTGGCGAAGGAGCGAAAGCCCGACATCATCCTGATGGATTTGCGCATGCCACGCATGGATGGTTTTGCCGCGGCCCGGTCGATCCGGCAGGATTTTCCCAAGAACGGCCCGTTGATCATCGGTATCTCGGCCAGCGCGTTTCTTCCCGACCGGCAGGCGTGTCTTGATGCGGGTTGCACGGAATTCCTCGCCAAACCCTTCCGCGAGGAGCAGCTGCTGAGCGTGCTCGAACGCCAGCTCGCGTTGCAGTGGCAGTATATTGACGTCACGCCGGTCAACTCGAATCCGCCCTTCCCCATCGAGCAAAATGCCCCCGATGTCGCCGACGCGACCGCGCTGTTTGAACTGGCGAGCAAGGGCGATGTGATCGGCGTGCGCACCTACGCCTTGAAACTCGCCGACCGCGATCCGCGCCTCGCCTCATTCACCCAGCATATCATCGACCTGGCCGCGCGCTTCAAGATGAAGGCCATCCGGCAGGCCGTGGCCCGCTATCTTCCTTCCGCCAACCCGGAATCCTGACCATGTCCTCCACCATCCTGATCGTCGACGATACGCCGGCCAATCTGAGTGTCCTCGTGGATACTCTTTCCGAAACAGGTTACAAACTGATGGTCGCCGAGGACGGCGAGGACGCGATCGCACAAACCGCCCGGGTCCAGCCCGACCTTATCCTGCTCGACGTGATGATGCCCGGCGTCGACGGCTTCGAAACCTGCCGTCGTCTGAAGGCGCAAGCCGGGACCCACGACATTCCGATCATCTTCATGACCGCGCTTACGGACACAGCCGAGAAGGTCCGCGCCTTCAGCGCGGGCGCGGTCGACTACATCACCAAGCCCATCCAGCACGAGGAAGCGCTCGCCCGCATCAATACGCACCTGACCATTCGCCGCCTGCGCAACGAACTTCAGCAACAGCTCGCCTTGAAGGAGCGTTTCATGCGCATTGCCGGACATGATCTGCGCAATCCACTTTGCCTGATCCTGATGTCCGGCGAGCTCGCACGACGCAAAGGTGCAACCCCGGCGGTCACGGAATATTTGGAGAGCATCAATTCGTCCGCCCAGCAAATGCGGCGGATCATCGACACGTTCCTGAATATTCGAAAGCCTGGAGACACGCATCGCGGTGCCATGGATCGGAGCGATCTCAACCTGATTGCCGCCGCCATCGCGGCCCAGAATGAACCCGCCCTCGAACGCAAAAATCTTTCCCTCTCGCTCGAGTTGACCGAGCAGCTGTCCCTGGCCAAGGCCGAAGCCGGCAGCATTTATCAGGCGCTGAGCAACTACGTCAGCAATGCGATCAAGTTCCATCCCCCCGGGGGTCGAATCGTGGTGCGTAGCCGGCGCTCCAACGCCCGCGTTCGCGCCGAGGTTCAGGATGGCGGACCGGGCGTCGCGCCGGGAGAGCGTTCGCGGCTGTTTGGGGAATATTCGCAAATCTCCAACCCGCCCACGGGTGGCGAAGACAGCACCGGACTCGGCCTTTCCATCGTCAAGCAACTCGTCGAATCCGAGGGCGGCGCAGTCGGGGCCGATTTCCCCACGGAAGGCGGTTCGATTTTCTGGTTTGAAGTCCCGACCGCTCCGGGCACGTAAGCGACCGCAGCTTATTCGATCCGGCCTTCGTCGAAATCAATCATATCGATCACGCTCTTGATTTCGTCGGCACGATCGGCGCAGCCCATCGCGGTGAGAGATTCCAATAAAAACGCGCGGCCGCTTTCCGTCATTCCTTTTTGCACCACGTTCCGGTTCCAAGCCGCCGCCCGGACGTCCGCCGGCAGGATCGCCTTAAGTTTCGTCTCCACCTCGTCGTCCGTGGCAGACTCAAACACGATTTTTTCGACCGCCGCAGGCTCGATGCCGAGGTGCTGGCTGATAAAACGATCCAGGCCGCGCTTGTAGTTCTTCGCGTAGCTCGGAGGCAACGCACCATGTTCCTTCACGTAACGGCATTTGGCCAGGAACCGGGGAAAATAAAGCAATCCCGTCGCCGGATGAGGAAGGTAGGGCGAAGGCAGGCAGGTTAACACGGCACCCGTGGAGCCGGGGATGGGTCGCGAAGGCATGATCGCCAGACAAAGGGGATTCGCCCCGCAGGCAAGCGTGAGAGCGTCCTTGCGAAAATCGGCATTACGGCGAATCTTGCTTCTCTCCGCCCATGGAAAAGCTCTCGTTCGACAAGCGCCGCATCAAATTTCTTTTTCTCGAAGGCATTCACGCCAACGCGACTGACGCGCTCACGCGTGACGGGTACGCGTCCGTGAAGAATCTCGCCAAGTCGCTCACTGGTGACGCCCTCAAGGCGGCACTGAAGGACATCCATTTTCTCGGGATTCGTTCCCGTACGGAAATAACCGCGGAAATGCTGGCCGCTGCACCCAAACTGATCGCGATCGGTTGCTTTTGCATCGGAACGAATCAGGTCGATCTGACCGAGGCCGCCAAACGGGGCATTCCGGTTTTCAACGCGCCCTATTCGAACACCCGCAGCGTGGCCGAGCTTGTCCTCGGTGAAATCATCATGTTGTTGCGCGGCATTCCGGAAAAGAACGCGCTCGTCCATCGCGGCGGGTGGACCAAGAGCGCTGTCGGCAGCGTGGAAGTGCGCGGCAAGACGCTCGGCATCGTTGGCTACGGCCACATCGGCACGCAGATCGGCATTCTCGCCGAACAGCTCGGCATGCGCGTGCTTTTCCACGACATCGAAGGGAAACTTCCTCTGGGCAACGCCCGTGCCATGCCTTCGCTCAACGCTTTGCTCGGGGAAAGCGACGTCGTGACCCTGCATGTGCCCGAGACTCCCCAGACGAAAAACCTGATCGGTCCAAAGCAACTCGCAGCGATGAAAAAAGGCGCTCACCTGATCAATGCCGCACGGGGAACCGTCGTCGATATCGACGCTTTGGCCGCGGCCCTCGAAAAACAACACCTCGCCGGAGCCGCGATCGACGTGTTTCCCGTCGAACCGAAGGGAAACGACGAGGAATTCACCTCGGCACTGCGGAAATTCGACAACGTCATCCTCACACCGCACATCGGCGGCTCGACCATCGAGGCTCAGGCCAACATCGGCACGGAAGTCGCGGACAAACTGATCCGTTACTCGAACAACGGCTCAACTGTTACCGCCGTCAATTTCCCCGAGGTCACACTCCCGGAGCATGGCACTGGAAAAAGCCGGCTCCTGCACATTCACAAAAACATTCCTGGCGTGCTCGCGAACATCAACGAACGGTTCAGCAAACACAAAATCAACATCTCGTCGCAGTACCTGCAGACCAACGAACACATCGGTTACTGCGTCATGGATGTCGACGCCGCGGCGAGCACGATCGCGATCGATGAATTGCAGAACGTCCCGGGGACGATCCGCGCGCGCTTGCTGTATTAAATGCGTGACGGCCGCGGAAGATCTCCGGGGCCGCAAGTCCACAGCTACGTTGCCTTTTAGGCGGCGGCGTTCATCGTAGCCGCATGCTCGAATGGTTCGCGAAATTCCTGCAGGCGTTCATCCCGCTGTTTGTTGCGATTGATCCCATCGGACTCGCTGCCGTATTTCTCGGTCTGGGACAAAATATCGATTCGGCGCGCCGGCAGAAAATCGCCACCCAGGCCACGTGGACCGGCGGGTTGGTGGCTCTGGGATTTCTTTTTCTGGGCCAGAGTATTTTCAAGGCGCTCGGCATTTCCGTGAGTGATTTCCAAGTCGCGGGTGGCCTCATCCTGTTCATTATCGCCGCCAAGGATCTGGTCCAACCCGCCACAGAGGGGGAAAAGCTTTCCGAGGATTTCGGCGTGGTGCCATTGGGCATGCCGCTAATCGCGGGCCCGGCGTCGATTACCACGCTGCTGGTCCTCGCGCAAACCAAGGACATTGGTCTCGTGATCACCCTGGTATCGCTCACCGTAAATCTCGTGATCGTCGCGCTATCGCTGCACTACAGCCATGCGCTCGGTCGGAAAATGGGGCCCACCGGACTGCGCGCGATTTCAAAAATCATTTCCATGCTGCTCGCGGCGATCGCCGTCAGCATGATCCGGCGGGGCTGGAGTAGCTGAATTCAACCAGCCGAGCTGGGGCTCGGCGCTCCCGGGACAATGTGCTTTGCCGGGCTCGGTGCCCAGCGGGCCGTCGTCCTCGGGAAGTGTAGCTAACCCTGAAACGTCGTGAGCAGGTCGGCGTAGATCTTGGCGGAATCGATGAGATCTTTTATCCGCGCCCGCTCGTCGACCGCGTGGTAATCGTTTCCGCCCGGGCCATAACCCAACGTCGGAATTTTCATCACTTGGGCGAAGAAATGCATGTCGTTGAAACCGGTCGACACCATGAATTTTGCCGGCTGTTTTCTCACCCGCGCAACGCTCTGTCGCATGGCAGCGAACAGCGGGTGCGTCGGCGCATTGTAGCACGAAAAGTTATCGGAAATCTTTTCGATCAGGATCCGGCATTCGGGAATTTTTCCCGCCGCAGACTTCAGAAACGCCCTGAGTTCCCGTTCCACCGTGCGTATGTCCTCAATCGGCAGCACGCGCCGGTCGATGGAAAAACTCGCCGCCGCCGGCACGGTGTTCACCTTGCCCCCCTCCCCGGGTGCAAAAACTCCTCCGAGGTTGACGGTGGGATTCATTACGCGTCCGTCGGGTGTGCGGAATTTCCTGGCCGCCAGGCGGCGTTTGTAGACGTCGAAGGCCAGAACCAACGCCGACATTTTCTCGAGCGCATTGATGCCTTTCTCCGGAGTGGATCCATGGGCCGCTTTCCCCAGCACGTGAACATTGAGCCAGACCACGCCGTTGTGGCCGCAACACACCGCATTGCCCTCACCGCCCTCGCCCACGATGGCGTAGTCCGCACGCAATTTGCCGTGGTCAACCACCCAGCCGGCTCCCAGCGCGCTGTCCGTTTCCTCGTCGGCGGTAAATGAAACCTCCACGTTGAAATTTGGCTTCACACCGGTCGCCTGCAGGGCCTTGAGGGCGAAAACCGTGCTCGCAATCGCCCCCTTCATGTCGGCGGTGCCGCGTCCGTAAACGCAGCCATTTTCCACCGCCGGATTGAAGGCATCCCTATGCCGCCACTGCCCCGAAACCGGCACCACGTCGTAGTGGGAATTGAAATGTACTGTCTTTCGAGCGCCGACATCGCGAAAGCCGATAACATTATACCGCGGGAAGGCCAGCGATCCGGGGAGGGTTTTCTTTTGCAGGAGGGGTGGGATCTGGATCCGGCGGGTGGTAAGCCCGGCATCGCGCAACGCCTGCGTCAGCAGCCGGGTGATATCGTCATAATTTTCACCCGGGGGATTCACCGTGCGCAGACGGACCAGTTTTTGCAAAAACCCGACGAGCTCGTTCTGATGCCGCTCAAGGTAGCGCGCAGTCAACTGGGCGGGATTGGCCGAGGTGGTCCTCATGGTGGGTTGCAAATAATGAGAACCATAACGGGCCGGGAAACGAGAACGTTTGTTTATGGCAAAAAATTTTCGTCTGTTGCCAGTCCAGCCGGCCGGATCTAGGGGAACCCGCCTAGTTGCCACCCTAAGGCGGTTAATTTTTTGACAGCGTCGTTGTCGACCACAGGATGGCGGCCACATGGCGCTATCTGACATGCGGAAGGATTACGGATTGGCGGGGCTCCTCGAAAAGGACGTGGAGAAAAACCCGTTTCGCCAGTTTGAAAAATGGTTTCAGGAAGCCGAAGCCGCAAAGATCAATGAGCCCAATGCCATGACGCTCGCCACGGTTTCCCGCGATGGACGGCCGGGGGCACGTACCGTTCTGCTCAAGGGATGCGACGGCCGGGGATTTGTTTTCTACACCAATTACGAAAGCCGCAAGGGTCGCGAACTTGAGGGGAATCCCAAGGCTACGTTGCTTTTCCCGTGGATTGCCATGGAGCGGCAGATCACCATCGAGGGAACCGTGACGCGCGTTTCGAAGGAAGAGACCGAAGCCTATTTCCACAGCCGTCCGCGCGCGAGCCAGCTGGCGGCATGGGCCTCGCCGCAAAGCACCGCGATCGCCGGCCGGGCCGTGATTGAGGAAAGCTACCGCGTGGTGGAAAAGAAGTACGAGGGCCGTGAAGTGCCGGTGCCACCCCAATGGGGCGGCTTTCGCGTGGCTCCGGAAACGATCGAATTCTGGCAGGGGCGCCGCAGCCGCCTGCATGACCGTTTGCGCTACCGGCGCGAAGGAGGCGATTGGGTGGTGGAACGTCTCGCTCCCTAAGCATGGCGACCACCCTCAAGTCAGCGGACACTTTGCCGGCTCAATGGAGCGCACTCTCCGCTTTGCCTGATGCGACGGCGGTCACAAAAAACACCTGGGAGCGCGGCGGCGTGGAGATTCTTTTCGTCAACGCGGCGTTTTGTCAGTTGACCGGATATTCGGCCGAAGAACTGGTCGGGCAGAATACCCGGATTCTTCACGGCACCAAGACCGACCTGACCCCGTTGCCCAACAACCGGCCGGCCCACCAAAGCAATGGTGAAGGCTGGTTGTGCCGCCGGGACGGATCGTCTTTTTTTGCCCACTGGAATTTCAGCCCGCTCCCCGGAGCGGATTCGACGGAAGGGGAACTCGTGGCGGTTTACCACGACGAATCCGAAACCAAACGCCTGCGCGACGCACTGCTCGAATCGCGCAAACTCGACACCATCGGACGTCTCGCGAGCGGCGTTGCCCACGATTTCAACATCCTGCTGTCGATCATCAACGGCTATTGCGAGATCATGACCCGGAAAATTTCCGGCGTGCCTGAAGTCAAAAAAGACCTCGAGGAAATCCACCGCGCCGGCCAGAAGGCCTCGGCCATCGCCCGGCAGATTCTGGAATTCACGCAACGACACGAAGCCGAGGTCAAGGTCATCAACTACAACACCCTGATTCGCGAGATCGCCGAAATTCTCCGGCGGGTGGCGGGCGAGGAAGTGGCGCTGGAACTGCGCCTCACCTCGGGACTGGGCAATGCGCGGATCGATCCCACGCAATTTCAGCAAGTACTCCTGAACCTCTGCTTCAATTCGCGTGAAGCGATGCCCAAAGGCGGCAAGTTGACCATTCGCACCTACAACCACAAGGTGGCCGCCGATGCCGACCGCCGCGCCCCCGGCATGCGCAATGGTTTTTATGCCGCCGTGCAAGTGACCGACACCGGCCACGGAATCGAGCCGGACATGCTCGACCGGATTTTCGAACCTTTCTTCACGACCAAACCCTCGGGCACCGGCCTGGGTCTGGCTACCGTTCGCGGCATCATCCGCCAGCACGATGGCCACGTGAGTGTGCAAAGCACCCCGGGCACGGGCACCACCTTTGAGGTGTTTTTGCCGGAAACGCCCGAGCAGGAACAAATCACACCGGTCAAAGCCGCGACCCTGCCCGTCACCAAGGGATCCGAATCCGTGCTGCTGATCGAACCCGATGGAGTACTGCGCAAAATGATCGCCGGCATTCTCGCCACGGAAGGATATTCCGTGACCGACACCGCGACCGTACGCAGCGCTACCACGCTTTTGTCGAAGAAAAAACTTAAGCCAGAGCTCGTGCTGGCCAATTGTCAGGAAAAGCCCGTCGCCAGCTTCGTCGTGAAGCTTCAGGCCAAAAACCCGGCTCTGCGCGTCGTGAATTTGCCCGGTGATTCCAAAGCGGTGCAACTTCCCAAGTTCCCGCCCGCCGCTGTCGCGCATCTCTCCAAGCCTTTTACCTTGAGCAAACTCACTGCCGCGGTTCGCCAGGTGCTCGACGCCCGCATTCGATGAAAATTTTGCTGACGGGAGCGTCCGGCCTGGTGGGCGCGGAGGTCGCAAAACAAGCGGCCGCGGCGGGCCATTCAGTGACCGGACTGGTGGGGAAATGGAACGGTCCGGTACCGGGGCTGCTTGAGTTACACCAGCTGAATTTAACGGAGATTCATTCCGCGCGCGAGTGGGTGCGTCGCGCGAAACCGGACGTGGTTATCAATGCCGCCGCGATTGCCGAGCCACTCGCCTGCGAGGCCGATCCCTTGCTCTCGCAGGCCCTGAATGTCGCCCTGCCCGCCGCGCTGGCGGAAGCATGCGCGGCGCAGGGGACGAGATTCATTTCCATTTCCTCCGAGCAAGTTTTCGACGGGACGACTCCGCCTTATTTCCTCCGCTCGCCCACCAACCCGATCAATCTCTACGCCCGTCAGAAGGTGGAATCCGAGCAACGGGTGCTCTCCGCCAATCCAGCCGCAGCGATCGTGCGTGCTCCGCTTCTGCTTGGAAACAGTCTCTCCGGCCGTCGCAGCATCCACGAAAAACTGCTCGAACTCTGGGCGGGGGGTGGCGTGGCGCGTCTCTACGTGGACGAGTTCCGCCAGGTATGCACTGCGGCCAGTCTCGCGGCCGCCTTGCTTGAGCTGGCTTCAAAACGCGAACTATGCGGCGTGTTCCACTGGGCCGGAAGCGAGTTGTGCTCGCGCTACGAACTCGCGCGCCGGATTGCCGGCCATTTCGGGGTTTCCGACAAACAGGTGGCGTCGGTGCAACGATCCGACACCCCCGCCGTCAGCGCCAAGCGTCCGGCCAATCTCGCCCTCGACCTCGCGCCGCTCGATCGGGAATTGCGCGTGAAACCACAAACCGTGCAGGCGGCTCTGCAGGAGCTTGTGGCCCCGGATGTTTTCCGCCCATGGCTGGCAACGCTCGCGCAATCGAAAAAAGAATGACCGCGCTGCACGTTCTGCCTACGCGAACCGCGGGCGCGGCGGAAAACATGGCGTTGGATTTCCTGCTGCTGCAGCGCTACCCGGAACCCGTGCCCCACTTTCGCCACTACGAGTGGCGCACCCCTGCCTTCACGTTCGGCTACAGCCAGAAAATTGAGTTCGTACGCGCCAACCTGCCGACCGATGAACCGGTGGATTTGTGTCGACGTGCGACCGGGGGCGGAATCGTGGATCATCGCACTGATTGGACCTATGCCTTGGTGTTGCCGCGCGTCCACCCTCTCTATGGCGAACGGGCGACGCAGTCCTATCGGATCGTCCATGAGTGCCTTGCCGCCGCCCTGCGCGAACTTGGCCAGCCTGCCGAAGTCAAACTGGCATGCTCAGAGGAAAATGCCTGCGAAGGCGAAACCGCTCCTGGCGTTTGTTTTCAGCGAGCGGAACTCTACGACGTGATCAATCGGGTTTCCGGTGCCAAAATTGCCGGCGCCGCCCAAAAGCGAAACAAGCACGGCTTGCTATTCCAAGGTTCGATCGAAAAGCGGAACGTGGACGAAATCGACTGGGAATCGTTCGCGCAGCATTTTACGACCAATCTCGCCAAAACCTTGCACGCCGATGCGAGGGAGACGCCTTGGCCGGAACTTGACGAGGCCGAAGTCTCAGGGTTGATCGAGCAATACTCGGATCCGCAGTGGATCGAGTACAGGTAGGGCGGATTATCCCTTGTTTGGGCCGGAGACAAGGGTAACACGTGTTCGGAGACATGGGTGACACTTGAGCATTTGGGTGTGTGAAAGGATTTAGTCTTGGGGTGAA
>JBEHXD010000094.1:0-12731 GCA_048498875.1 Verrucomicrobiota bacterium | reverse complement strand
GCTCGCGCAACGTGATTCCCGTGATAAATTCCGTACAACACGACGCTGGCCAGCAAGGCGCCCACCAATTGTGCCGATATGTATCGCGGAACCATTTTCCACGGGAACCCACCCCAGGCGGCAAATGCAATGGTGACCGCGGGATTGAGGTGAGCCCCACTCAAACTCGCAGTCAGGTAAATGGCGGTAGCGACGCCCAAGCCCCAGACAATCGCGACCTGGAAAATGCCCACCTGCGCTCCGGTTAGAACCGCACTCGCCACACTGCCGCATCCGAAAAAAACCAGGATGAACGTGCCCAACCCTTCCCCTACCAGCCATGAAGCCATGAGCGGTTTTGAGCGGTTCATCGCTTCATGTCCTGCTCATTATCCAGCTTGAAGCGATTTCCAATGGCCGAGAGGTGGGCCAGATCGAGTTCGTCATCAGACAGCGCGCAAAGTGCGTCCATGCGCCGGGCAATCTGGCTGGCGACCTGGACGAAGGCCGCTTTCTTTTCCACCTCGGAGCCTGCCACGCCCGCGGGGTCGGGCGAACTAAAATGCGCCCTGATTGCATGTCCGGGAAAGAGCGGACACGACTCTTTCGCATTGTCGCAAACCGTGATCACGATTTTAAAAGCGATGCGCTTGAATTCGTCCCAGGATTTGCTCCGGGACCCGTTTGCATCAATCCCATAAAACTCCTTCAACACCTGAACCGCATACGGATTGATCCGCCCCGTGGGATGAGATCCGGCGCTGTAAGTTTCAAAACGCCCCCGGCCTTTTTCGCGGAGCAAATACTCACCCAGGATGGAGCGGGCCGAATTGCCAGTGCACAAAACCAGAATCTTGTGGGGAGAGGAATTCATCAGCAACAGCGCGGGCCGGACTTGGTTTTCCCTGATCGGGGCGGATGGCAAATGGGGCTGGTCGCGACAAATTTTGACACCAGTTTCCGGCGGTTTTCCCGGTCGCCTCGGAATAGTTCATTTCCACCCGCGCAGTCCTGCAGACAGGCAAGATTCACCGCCAGCTCGCGCGACGGTTTCGAGGGAAGACGATAGATCATCCAATTGGCCTCCTTCCGGCATTCCACGAGGCCGTTCTTTTTCAAATAGCCGAGGTGCTTCGATATCTTCACCTGGGGCTCACGGAGAATTTCCTGAAAATGACACACACACAATTCGCCTTCCTGCAAGAGATGCAAAATCCGCAACCGCGTTTCATCGCAAAGGCACTGGTAAATCCGGATCAGACTCATGGTTTAAAAAAAATGTGCGTGAGGTTCATCATCAAACCAGCTCAGCCACCTGCGTTAAATTCATGCTTAGACAGGAATATTCCTTTATAAGAATATTCAACTGTAATTTTCCGGGACTGCCCCGGCAATGCGATCAATCTTCTTTTTTCGGCTGAAAGATCGCGTCGTCCAGCGGCACGTTGTGTGTGATCGATTGCACGGTCGTGATCATTTGCACCGCGGGATTGGTAATCACGCTGCGAAAGGGAAACATCAGTCCATCCACCCGTCGAAAATCGGAAAATTCGGCCACCACGTTGAGCACTCCGCTGGCGCCGGCCTGCATGGCGGTTTCCATCCGCACCAGCTGGCCGGTCCTGGCATCGAAATAAAGTTTTCCCGCCTGTCCCGTGCTGGTCGCCAGCGAAATCCCCACGCTGCGCTGTCCGTGATCGTCGCGCTCATCGAGCATTTTGCGCAGGGGACAGCTTTCATAGAGGCGCATGGCTCCCTGAAAATCGGCGTTGGTCAGCATCTGCTGCAATTCCGCGCCCTGCATGACCCGGTAGCCCTGAATCTCACTCCACGCCCAGCCAATGTGGGTGTCGTATCCTTCCCATGATTTCCCCATCCCCGGCGTGTCCGTTTCAATCACGATCAGATTCGGCAGCTTTTGCGAAATCACCGTGCTCACCGTCAATCCCGAGGTGGTGACCTGAGTCTCCTCTTTCGTCACGCGCGAGGAAATCTCACCGATCGCACTCGTCCCCCGGGAAGCGCGATAAGCGAAAAGGATCGAATTCACATTCCGGGTTTCCTCGATGAAATCCAGGGGCGGGCTCAACAATACCGGATCCACTTCTTCGTTGCGCAACATCCACAACAACGTGATTTCGGTCTTTCGCCCGCCTTGGGCCCGGGTCGTCAAATACGGTTCCAATACCAGGCCGACCCGGCGAAAGTCGGAATATTCCAGCGTGAGCAAGCCACCCACCGCGCCGGGGATTTCGATCCGCACCCGCATCCCGGTGGCCGCATCGAAGAACCATTTGCTTTTGCCGCCCTCGGTATCCTCCATCTCGATCACCTGCATCCGGACACCCCCGATGGTTTCGTCGGGAAGAAGCTTCTTTGACGGATAATTTCCCTCCACATGCAGCGGCGAACGGAAATTGATGCCCATCAGATTTTGCAGATGTTCCTGCGCCGAAAGCGGGCCCGAGCCGAGCACATCGTTGTGCTGCCAGGCCACCTTTCCATCGTACGCCTGGGTCAGTCGCCCGTACACCGGCATCTCAAAATCGTAGCGATAATAATTCTGCGCGGTCGATCGCACGTGCAGTTCAACGGGAGGACGATCCGGTCCGTAGTTGATGCGGCACAGGAAATCGGCGCTGCGGATATCATGGATGCATTGCGCCCCACCGAGCCGGTCGATCCAGCGCAGCAAAATCGCGCGAATTTGTTTGTCCTCCGCGGCATCGGCCCGCGCCCCGGCGGGCATCGTCCAAATGACCAAAACCAACAGGAGTCCGGCGCGGATCGGAGGGAAAATGAATTTCATGTTCCTACTTCCCAGGGGATTTTGCCGCGCGTTTTTCACCGAGCCAGTGCCTGGCCGCCTCCACCACCGGATCACGCCCCGCGACCAGATCGGCCCGGGTGAGCAACACGATTTGGTCGGGGACCACACCGCGCCCCTCGAGCATTACTCCGGAGGGTGTTTCAAGGTCCGCGATGACGTATTGCAACACATCTCCCGTCGGCAGCGTTTTGAAAGACGACGGCAACGCGGCACCCGCACTGGTTTCACCAAAAATCCGCGCCCGTCCCACCTCTTGCAAGCCCGCGGCCAGGATCTCACTCGTGGACGCCGATCCGCCGTCGACGAGAATGGCCACGGGACCGAGAAAGGCATTCGCCTGCGGCGCCACCGTGAAATCCAGATGCCCTTGGCGAAGGTGCATGCTGCCCATGAGAAATTCATGATCGCTCAACCAGCCGGTGATGCCGGGGGCCATGGCGGCAATTCCGCCGCTATTGCCCCGCAGATCCAAAATCAATCCGCCTCCAGCCAAAACCGCCTGCCGCAGGGCGGCACGAACTTCCTTCATCGCGGCGCGGGCAAAAATACTGAAGTGAAAATAGACGACCCCGTCCGCCTCGAGCCGGGTTTCGCATTTGACCGGTAGAGATGGGAAATCCCCCACCGGTTCCGACCAAACGCCGCCATAGACCTCGTAGGGAATGTCCAGCGTGCGCGCCGTTCCGTCGGGACCGGCGACTTCCAAATGCAGTTTCGATCCCACTTTTCGCCGCAGAAAACTTTTCGTGAACTGCGTGAGATAGGTGACCGTGAGCGCGGGTGAATAACCCGCGGTCTCAAGGGAATGACGCAGATCGCTCATCTTTTGTTCCTCGATTCCGGTGACGGCATCTCCGCGTCTCACTCCCGCTTTCTGCGCCGCCGATCCCGTCTCCACCGCCGTGATCACCACTTCATTTTCGATGCCCGCCACCTCGAGACCGATCATGCCCAACTGAATCCGTTCCTGGGGAGTATAGACCGCCAGTTCGCGGGGCAGGATCGAGAAATGGCTTTTGTGCAATTCCCCCAGCATCCTTTGCAGGAGCACCCGCAACGCCGCTTTGTCCGCTGTCCCGGCCAGCAAAGGCTGGTACTTCGCCTTTACCGCCGTCCAGTCGACCCCGCCAAAAGTGGGATCGTAGTACGCGTCATTGATCGTCGACCACACGAACTCGAAACTCCGGTCGCGCTGATTTCCCCAACTCTCGGCGGGCGACGCGGCCGCACTTTCCGGAGAACCTTCCGCCGCCTTCAGCGGAAGAATCGTCGTCCAGAAAGCCATCAGCACCATCCCAAGCCGGCCCGGTATTTTCAGCATCGGTGATTTAAAACAACCCACCGCCCGTGTCCGATCAACCTCAAATCCCACGGACCTCCACCGCCTTACCGCAGTCGCGCCGCACCAAACCGCTTGGTCGGGTCAATTCGCCGGCCTCGTCGCCAGCTCCAAGTTCTGGAGATAGGCCATCGCTTCCGCACGCGCCTCGCCACACATTTCCTGGGACGGTCGCAGATTGACGCACACCGCCGGACGCCCCGGCTGGCCAAAAATTGCACAGCGCAAGTCCGGCAGCAGCTGCACACAAGGCACTCCCGCCGGCTTGCCGTTCGGCATGCCGGGAATCGGCGAGGAAATGCTGGGCGCGATGCAACAGGCGCCGCACTGGGCCCGGCAGTTCATGTTACTGCAGACTCAGGAACACTCGCGGCCCCTGTCCGGCTTTCGCTGCGCCGGCGCCATCCTTGGCCAGGAAGAGACGTTCCGGATCGATTTTGCCGACGTTGATGAAATAGTCGCGGACCTGCTGGGCGCGCGCGGTGGCGAGCGTGCGCAGATCGTTTTCGCCCACGTCCATCTTTTCCATCAGGCGACCCGACATTTCCTCCACCGTCGGCCCACCGGCTACCACGGTCTCCGTCGGCTTCGGCCCGATTGGCTGCTCAACCTCGGGCTCCTTGTGTTTTTCATTCCGAAGTTTCTTGAGCGTCACGACGTCGACCACCCGCCCAAAGATTCCCCGCTTTCTCTCGGGTTCGGGCGCTTTCTGCACCTCGGGCGCCTTGGCCACCGGCGCGCCGAACTCGGTGCCCGGGGGAAATTTCTCATCGTAGAGTTTCTGCAACATTGCCGCACTTTCTTCGGGAGTAATCTCGAGCTGCTCCGGCGGGGGAATGGTCGGCGTGATCGCATGCTTCTGTTCCCACACGGCATTTCGAATCAACGCCGAAAGTTTGCGCTGTTTCAACGCGTAGGTGTCCGCCGGTCCGTCGTAGCTGCCTTCGAGGCTGACACTCAATCCCGGACGGTTGGTGAGCGCCTTCACCATCGTCTCCAGTTTTTTGGCTTCGCCCGCCTGCAACGTGGCTCCGCCGGGAGAAAATTCCTGGTAGGCGAGTTCCTCCCCACCGCCGCCGAACATCGAACCGAGCAGCGAAAACGGAGACACCGCTGCTTTCGTCAGCAAATTGACCACCACCCGGAGCACCACGCTGCCGATGCGAAAATTCGGGTCATCGAGACTTCCCTGAATCGGCACGTCGACGATGATTTTTCCATCGAGATCCTTGAGCAGAGCCACACCCAGCCGCACCGGGAGATGAGTGGCCTCGGCACTCTCGACCCGGTTGCCAAACGTAAACTGGGTGAGCGTAATCACGTCCTTCGAATCGATCTTTTTTCCATCGAGCACGAATTTCACATCGAGCAGCAGTTTCCCGCGCGCGAGTTCGTATCCGGCGTATTTTCCGCTGTACGGACTGAGCGGCAGCAGATCGATGTTCTTCAAGTCTACTTTCAGATCGACGACCTTTTTGGCCCCGAGCGGATCCAGTTCACCCGTGATGGCGACCGGCCCGGCTCCATTGACCGTCGCTTTCAAGTCAACCGCCGCCTTGGCGAGATTTTCCGAGGACAGGCCGCTGATGGTGCCGCCGAATTGGGTGAGCGTCATGCGCACGTTGGGCTCGATGGAACGATCGGCAAAACTGAAATCGCCTTCGCCAATTACTACGCGTCCCACGGTGATCTTCGGCGGTGTCTTGCCCGGGGCGGGTTCCGCCGCCATCGCCTGTTTTTCGGCCGCGGGCCTGGCGTCCGCTTTGACGAGGCCCGCCAGGTTAAGGGTTTTGTCTCCGGCGACGTTCACACGCGCATAGGGCGCGGCAACGGAAATTTCATCGAGCGCGATGGTCATCACCGGCGTCGTGCTCACTTGAATTCCCTTCAACTCAAGCGCACCCATCCCCGCCAGTTCCTCATTGTGAGCACTGTCGACCAGACCAAATTTTTCCAGTTTGGCCGATCCACTCGCGGTGGCGGCGAGCGGCTGCCCTTCCGGCAAGGCCGCCTGCACCGACAGCTTCGCCGTGACCGCGCCTTGAGTCAGCCGGGCATTCAGGAACTGCTCCAGATAGGGACTGAGGGGCAGCAATTCCACCCCGGTGGTTTCGGTTTTCAGGTCCGCCTTGAGCGACGGCAGGATCGTCAGCGTGCCGTCGACCTGCACTGTGCCCTGCGGCGCCCAGCCAAAGGACAGCTGCAGGGGAATCGCGGCGTTGTCGGCAAGAGTCACGTTTTTAAGCGAGAGCTGCAGATCCTTCACCGCCAGTTCGGCCGGGCGTGGCGCCGCGAGATCGGAAATTTCAGCACGGAAATCCTTCACCGCGATCTCTCCCACCAGGATTTCAGGTAATTTTCCCTTGCCGCCTGCTGAAGGAGCCGGCGCGGGCGCGGATTTTCCCGCTGGCTTCAACAGCGCGAGCAGATTGATCGTGCCATCTTTGTCACGCCGCGCGGCAACATGACCACCCGATACCGCGACACTGGCGACCGACGCGTTCATGGTCAGGGCGTTCGCCTGCACTCCTGAAATGTCGAGCGCCGGCAATTCAATCGACGGATCCTGCGCCCCTTTCTCGGCGACCTTGAGATTGCGCAAATGCAATTCCCCATTCGTGAGCTTGAGTGCGCGATCCTGCGCCCCAAGGGAGATTTCGTAACTGCCCTTCAAGCTAAGCTTGCCGTCGGTCACGTCTGCCTGGATCTGTTCATCCAGATAAGGCGTGTATTTCTTCAGAATGAGATCCGCGATTTGAAAGTCCCCGCGCGACGCCACCGGATCCGCCGCCAGCGTGCCTGACCACGCAAACCGTTCGCCCGCCTCCGTAATCGCCTCCAGATGATACGGTGCCCCGCGCGCGCCCACCGTGCGAAATTCCGTCAGCGCAAACGTGAGCGGACCCACCGTCGAGCGAAAGGGCTGTTTTCGCGACAGATCTTCAAAATCGATCCGCGCCTGCCGGACTTTCAAGCTGCCCACGCGCAACGGGCGCCCGGGCTTGTCCGATTTCGGTGACGTATCCGCAGTGGCTTTGAGTTTCGAAATAATGTCCGCAAAATTCAGCGTGCCGTCGGCCAGGATTTCCGGGGCGACGTGGAAGGCATCAAGTTCGATTTCACCCAGCACCCAATCGCCGCGCACCGACGCCAGTGCGTCGAAATTCACGTACAGGCGACCCCAGCCGAGGAAGGAGTTTTTTCCATCCGCCGACCTGATATCAAAATTTTCCAGGGTGACCGAAAGCGCGTAGGGATTGCAGCGAACCTTGCCCACGGTGACGGCCCGGCCCAGTTCCGCCGACAGCCGTTTCTCCAGCTGGGATTTGAGGATGGGAGGAGCGATCACGAATCCCACGAGCGTAAAAATCGCCAGGATCAGGGCCACAATCCAGACGTTGCGGCGAAAATGGGAGGGAGGAGCGGCGGTCTTCATCACCGCCCAGCGTAGGCGCGCCCCCGCCAGATGCAAATGCTGCTTGCTGCTGAATTTTCGGCGCGCTACGACACGCGCCCATGAGTTCAATCACCCCGTCGGGACTTTCCGCCCGCGACCTGACCGCCTTTCTGCGCGAGAAAATTCCGCTGAGCCGCGCCATGGAAGTGACAGTCGTCGAACAGGACGGTTCCCGACTGGTGCTGGAAGCCCCGCTGGCGGCAAACGTCAATCACCTGGGCAGCGCCTTCGGGGGATCGCTGCATGCCCTGCCCACGCTGGCGTGTTACGCGGCGCTTTGGACGATCCTGCGCGAAGCCGGCATCGACGGCCATGTGGTGGTCAAGCACAGCGAGGCAAATTATCGCCAGCCGGTGAAAGGCCGGCTTCGCGCCACGTGCCTGCGCCCCGCCCAAACCCGCGTCGATCAATTCATGGGCGACCTGCGCCGGAATAAAAAAGCCCGCATGGAATTGACCGCGACCGTCGAGGGCGAAGGCGGCAAACCCGCGGTGGAATTCAGCGGCACCTTCGTCGCCCTGGTTTAACGGAGAACGAATCCATGAGCGAAAAGAAATCATACCTGCCATCCATCAGCGGTTATCGGCTGATCGCGCCCGATGATCTCGCTTGGCGGCCGTCGAACCTGATGCGGATTCCGAACGCGGATTTTCTGGAGCGCACGGGTAGCCAGATTCTCGGGGCGCGCTTGTGGCGGATGCCACCAATGAGCGCGAACACGCGGCACAAGCACGTGCGCGCCGAGGAATTTTATTTTGTCGTGGAAGGCACGGGCCGGATCCGCGTGGGCGAGGAAACCCTGACCGTGCCGCGACTCGGGGGAATACTAGTCGGTCCCGACATGGTGCGGCAGATTTTTAACGACACCCAGACGGAGACACTTTGGCTGATCGTGGGCGCGCCCGACGCGGAATTCGAACCCCACGAAGTCGGAGACATGAGCCTCATTTATCCGACCGATCCCAAACAATTGCCACCCGAGCTAAACGGCACCGACTGGCCGCCAAAATCCTGAGCTCCTCCGATCGATTGCGTTCCGGCAATGTGGGCGGGGTGCCCTCACCCCGTAGCGACAAACCCGGATATGTTTTTGTGTCTTCCAGCCATGGCTTAAATCGTGGTACGTGCTATAGTCACGACCATGGTTCACCCCTTCGAGCGCCTGACCAACGCGCGGTTACCCTCGTGTGTTGTTCTCCCGGCCATCGCCACCGCGATCGCGGTACTGGCGGCGGGTTGCTCGCGAAAAACCGGTCAGCCCGCAGGCGAGGGTACTGCGGCACCGAAAATTTCCTTTAATGAGCAAATCCAACCGATCCTGTCGGACAACTGCTACGCCTGCCACGGAGCCGACGCGAATGCCCGCAAGGCCGAGCTAAGATTGGATCGTCCGCAGGACGCCTTCGCACCGCGCAAAAAAGGCGGGCCGGCCATCGTCAAGGGCGACCCGAAACACAGTCCGGTCATTCAGCGCCTTTTTTCCAAGGACCCGGACGTGGTGATGCCGCCACCCGAGTCGCACAAGATTTTGAAGCCCGCGGAAATCGCGCTGCTGAAACAGTGGGTCGCCGAGGGCGCCGTCTACGAGGAACACTGGGCCTTCATCGCTCCGCATCGACCCCCCGAACCGGCAACTCTCAAAAAAGACTGGGCGCGCACGCCGGTGGACCGGTTCATTCTGGCCCGACTCGAAAAAGAACATCTCGAGCCCTCTCCCGAGGCCGATCGCGCCGCGCTTTTGCGGCGCGTCACTTATGATCTCACCGGTCTGCCGCCCTCGCCTGCGGAACAGGCGGCGTTTCTCGCCGACACCGCGCCTGACGCGTATGAGCGCGTCGTCGATCGCCTGCTTGCGAGTCCACGCTACGGCGAGCATCGCGCGCGCTACTGGCTCGACTATGCCCGCTACGGCGACACGCACGGCATCCACCTCGATAATTTTCGCAGCATCTGGCCGTACCGCGACTATGTCATTCGTGCGTTCAACACCAACAAACCGTTCGACCAGTTCACGCGCGAGCAACTCGCCGGCGATCTCCTGCCCGCCCGTAATCTCGACCAGCAGCTCGCGTCCGCATTCATCCGCTGTGGCATCAGCAGCGGCGAAGGCGGCGCCATCGTTGAAGAGATGCGCGTCAACAACCAGCGCGAACGCGTCGAGGCCTTTGGCGCCGTTTATCTCGGGATGACCACGGGCTGCGCCGCCTGCCACGATCACAAGTTCGACCCCATTTCCCAGAAGGATCACTATCAGCTCACGGCTTTCTTTAATAATCTCGAAGAGAAACCGTCCAACGACGATCTGGCCGACTGGCCGCCATTTATCCTGCTGCCGAAACCCGAGGATCGCGCCCGTTACGATGAAGTGCTGGCAAAACGCGCCGTCGTTGAAACTACGCTGCAAGCCCGCCGGGCCCGCGCCCACGAATTGATCCTTCACTGGCTCGCGTCCGACAAACCTGCGCGCCCCGTCGACACCCAGGGTCTCCAGGTGAAACTGTTGTTCAACGAACAACACGGCGCCACGTTCACCAACTCCGCGCCCCAGCCCGCCTTCGCCACTGTGACCGCCACTGGCGGTGCGCCGATCTGGGGCGAAGAAACCTGGTTCTGGCCGTCTTTCCGCATGGAAACGAGCACGCGTTTGGAATTGCCGGAGATCGGCGCCATCGACCGCACCGACGCTTTTTCCGTCGCGACGTGGGTGATGCCGCGCATGGAAACCAACGCCTCCAACAGCCCGGCCTATGGCACGATTCTCGGCCGCATGGATTCCACCGCCGGCTTGCGCGGCTGGGATCTCAGCTATGACGACGGGAAACTGATTTTCCGGCTCGTGCACGACAAGGAAAGCAACCTGATCGAGTTGGCGACCGACGGGAAACTGCTCTCGCGCGGTCACTGGAGTCATATTCTTGTCACCTACGACGGCTCCGCCGCCGCGGCAGGCGTGAAACTCTACGTCGATGGCCAGTCGGTTAGCACCTGCGTGATGCGGGATTCACTCAGCGACACCACGCGCACGACCGCGCCTTTCCTGTTGGGTAGTATTTACCCCGACGCGCATCCTTTGCGTCAGACCCGCTTTCAGGATCTGCGTTACTACAATCGCCGCTTGAGTCCGGACGAAGCCGTGCGGGTCGCGCGGGAAGACTACGTCGCCGCCCTGACCACGCGCCCGTCCGATTCCTGGAACGAAGATGAGGCGCAAGCGGTGGCGGATTTTTATTTCGCGCAACGCGATCCGGAAACCGCCCGACTGCTTGCCCAACTCGAACCGATCCAGGCCGAACTTAAGGCGCTCACAAAAGACGGCCAGGTCGCCCTCGTGTCGGTCGAAACGTCGCGACTCGCCTACGCCGACGTCCTGAATCGTGGCCTCTATTCCGCCCGCAAGGAGCGCGTCCGGCCGAACACCCCTCATTTCCTTCCGCCGATGGATGCGGGCGAACCGCGCAACCGTCTCGGTCTCGCCGATTGGACCATGAGCCCGGCCAATCCGCTCACCGCGCGCGTGGCGGTGAACCGGATGTGGAACGAACTCTTCGGCACTGGCCTCGTCGAGACCACCGAGGATTTCGGCATTGTCGGTGCCCGCCCCTCGCATCCACAGCTCCTCGACTGGCTCGCCGTGGAATTTCGAGAAAGCGGCTGGGACATGAAACACCTGTACAAACTGCTCGTTACCTCCGCCACCTACCGGCAATCCGCGCGCATCACACCGGCCCTTTTGGAGAAGGATCCGAAGAACCGCCTGCTGGCGCGCGGACCCCGTTTCCGCCTCGACGCCGAGATGATCCGCGACACCGCGCTCGCCGCCAGCGGACTGCTGGTCGAGAAGGAAGGCGGACCCAGCGTCAAACCCTACCAGCCTCCGGGAGTGTGGGAAGCGGGAGGCTACCCCAGCTCGAACACCACGACGTATGTGCAGGACAAAGGCGACTCGCTCTACCGCCGCAGTCTTTACACGTTCTGGAAACGCATGGCCCCGATGGCGAACATGGATGTGTTTGACGCCGCCACGCGCGACACTGCCTGCACGCGGCGCCAGCGCACCAACACTCCTCTGCAGGCGCTCACCACCATGAACGACGTGCAATGGCTGGAAGCGTCACGCCGGCTCGCCGAAAATCTGGTGGGTGAAACCGCGACCGACGACGATTCACGTCTTGATCATCTCGCCCGGCTGGTGCTCGCCCGCGCCTGGCAGCCGGCTGAAAAGACCATCCTGCTCAAAAAACTCTCGGAATTCCGCACCACTTACACAGCCGATCCCGTCGCCGCGAAGGAACTGATCCAAATCGGCGACTCGTCACTGAAGCCTTCACTCTCCCCCGTCGAAGTCGCCGCGTGGATGCTGGTCGCCAGCACGGCGCTGAATCTCGACGCCACGCTCAACAAATAAACCCGCGCCATGAACGTTTCTCCCTCCGACCCGCACGGCTGTTCCGACCATCATGGCGAAGGTCCCACCGTCTACGATCTGCCCGGCGTTCCGCTGGGCTTGCGCGAAAACTGGCGCCAGCTCGAAACCCGGCGCTACTTTCTCGGGCGCATGGGCAAGGCGCTGGGTTGGGCGGGACTCGCGACGTTGCTGGGGCCGCGCCTGATCGCCGCCGCGGGCAACGCCGGCAATTCCCTGCCTTCGCCGGAATCGTTGCGCCTCCCCCACTTCGCGCCGAAAGCGAAACGCTGCATCAATCTCTTCATGTCCGGCGCGCCACCCCAGATGGATCTCTGGGACTATAAACCCGGGCTCGCCGATCTTTTCGACAAAGACCTTCCTGATTCCGTGCGCGGCAATCAGGCGCTCACCGGCATGACCGCCGGACAATCGCGCTTCCCGATCGCGCCCGCCCATTGGAAATTCAAACAGCAGGGACGCACCGGCACGTGGGTTTCGGAGCTGCTGCCCCACACCGGACGGCTCGTCGACGACATCGCGCTGGTGAAATCGTTGTACACAGACGCCATCAATCACGAACCCGCGATCCTCCTGATGAACACCGGCAACATGGTGCCGGGCAAGGCGTCGATGGGCGCCTGGCTGTCGTACGGCCTCGGCAGCATGAATGAAAATCTGCCGACCTTCGTCGTGCTGAATTCGAAACTCACCCCCGGCGCGA
>JBEHXD010000093.1:0-12793 GCA_048498875.1 Verrucomicrobiota bacterium | reverse complement strand
GTCGTTGATGTGGCCAAGGGCAAGCCAGCCGAGCAGAATCCCCGCAAGTGCTCCGGGCATCAAACGCCCCACCCGCCGCCAATCCATGTTTTTACGATAAATGACATAGGCGAACAGATCGGCAAAAATCAGCATGGGCAGCACGATGCCGGTGGCCTGACGCGCCGGCATCAGGTTGGGGAAAATCGCCACAAACAAAATGGACGAACCGGGAATGCCGGTTTTCGAGAAACCCGCCATCACCGCTCCGAGGACGAGCAACACCCATTGCCAGGGCTCAAAGGTCATGGGTGACACTCCTCCCCTTGTATCCGATCCACCGGCACGTCATTTTGCGACGAATCACGCCACGGTTCCTCCCGGCTGAATCAGGTTCCCGTTGACGACTGATACCAGTTGCCACGCGGTGCCATCGTCCGCGGGCAAGCTCGTGCCTGTGGCAATGACCTGGGGCTCGCCCTCGAGTGAAGTCCAGAACTTCTTCCGACGTTCCGGATCCAGCTCGCCCAGCACATCGTCGCACAACAAAACCGGGGTGATGCCACTCTTGCGCTTAAAGTAGGCGGCTTGGGCCAGTCGCAACGCGATCACCAGGCACCGTTGTTGGCCCTCTGATGCAAATTGCTTCGCCGGCTTCTGGTTGAGCAGCAAATCCAGATCATCGCGATGGGGACCACGTTCAGTGGTCTTCAAAAGCACATCACGCGTGCGATTTTTGGCCAGCGCGGCGGCAAATTCCTGCGACGAATCCGCCACCGTGTCAGGCGCGTAGTTCAAACCTGCTTCCTCCATCGCCACGCCTCGCCCTGGATCGCCGCCGGGAACCAGGCGTTCGTGAGCCGTCCGGAACAGCCCGCTCAATTCAAGCAGCCCGGCGGCGCGTTTTTGGGTGACCGCCACGGCGTGTGTGCAGAGTTCCCTTTCAAACGCTTCGAGCGATCCCGCATCACGGGCGCCCTGTTTCAACAACATGTTTCGCTCCGCCACCGCCCGCGTGTAGGACTGGAGCGAAACCAGGTAGGCGGGATCCATTGCCGCCAGAGTGAGATCCAGCCAGCGACGGCGCAGTGAGGGAGAACCGCGCAAAAACTGATTGTCCTGCGACGAAAACGCGACGGCGGGGAATTTACCGATATAGTCGGCGAGTCGTGTCACCCGCCCTTGCTCCCAAGTGACCTCGCGTCCCTGGGAGGTAAACGAAATGGTGATCCGGCTTTCACCAAATTGTTCGTGCTCGATCACGAAGGCCAATCCGGTCTGGGGCTGGCCCAACCCCAGCAGCGCCCGCGACTCGGCGCCACGGAAAGAGCGCAGAGCGGTGACGTAGCCCAGGGCTTCCAGAAAATTGGTTTTCCCTTGCGCGTTGGCTCCAAGGAGAAATGTACGCGAACCCTCCAGCTTGACCGTGGCAAGCGGAAGATTACGGAAACCTTGCAGGGTGACCTGACGAAAACGCATGAAGCGGCCACTATGGCTGCTTCACGCCGGGCGGTTCCATCTTAAATTTTTCCCAATCGGCCAGGATGGCCTGCACCACCTGATTTCCCACCTGAAATGCGGCTTCGAGCGACGGCATATAAGCGGAGTAATGGGTGATCTTTTCTCCAAACATGCTTTCGGCGGCGGATACGGCTGGCCATTGCATATCAAAATTGCTCGCCGTGCGAAGTACCAACAGTCGGCGTACGTCGGCCTTTCCGGCGCGGGTCAGCCACGACAACGACTGGTATGTCCCGATGTCCTCCATTGCGGTCGTGACATAGTGACCTTTGCCGCCGGTATGGTAGTCGACCCAGCGGTTGGCCCACTCGTTCATGAGCTTCCCGTGCCAGTAGGTTTCAGAAGAGAGCGTGTCGCCTTTCAGCACAAAGGGTGGCCGTTGCGCATTCGGAAATCCGGTGTACAAGGCACGCCGGGCTTTCAACGCATCCGAATCGGCGAGCGGCGTATTTTTCGTCAGTTCATACGCCCAATTGACCAAGCCCGGGTCGAGGTGGAAAACTTCGCTGGTATCGTCGGTGGTATGCGGCAATTCGTAGGGCTTTCCTTTGCGCAATGGCACGTAGCCCGTCGGCCAGTCCGCTGGAATCTCGCGCGGGTCGATTTCGTGTCCGAGATCGCCGTCCACAATCCATTCCGCCCAAGCCGCGCTACCCAGCGACGCGTCTGCGGGATCGATGCCCGCGATTCCCGCCACCAACCAGTAGCTTTTGCGCAAATCAAAGCGCGTGTCGCTGCCTAGGGCCATGAGGGTCGCCGCCGCCCGCGTATTACCCACTCCCGTCACAATTCCGATGATCGAGCCGTCAGCGTTGCTGCGCACGTCGTGGTAGGCGGACGGTAGCGCATAGACTTTGTCCAATTTAAGCCGCTCCACCCAAAACTGAAACTCACCCGGGACGTCTCCGGTGTCTTTGCCGGGCTCGAACATGGCGACGATCACCACTTTCGGAGCAATCGTTTCGCCCGGGGATAGTATCGCCGCCGCCAAAAAACCTACGAAGGCCAGGACTCGCATGCTCATGTTAAGCATGCTTTGTGCCCGGGCGCCCCTCGCCCGTCAATTCGGGTGCCAATTTCTTTCTTGCGACGAACGTTGACGGCAGCCTTGTTGACCTTCCCATGAGCAAAGCCACTCCCGCTAACGAAGTTGCCATCCTTAAAACCAGCTACGGTGAAATGACCCTGTCCTTCTGGCCCGATGTCGCGCCCAAGACGGTGGAAAATTTCAAGAAGCTTGCCCGCGAGGGTTTCTATGACGGCACGGCATTCCACCGCATCATCAAGGGTTTCATGATCCAGGGCGGCTGCCCCAACACCAAGGAAGGTGAAAGTGGCATGCCGGGCACTGGCGGACCGGGCTACAAGATCAAGGCGGAGTTCAATAAAAAAGCGCACGTTCGTGGCGTGATCTCCATGGCGCGTTCGTCCCACCCTGATTCGGCGGGTTCGCAGTTTTTCCTCTGCCACGGCGACGCGAAATTCCTCGATAATCAGTACACGGCTTTCGGCCAGCTGATCGCCGGCGATGATGTCCTGGAGCGCATCGCGAACGTGCCGACCAAATCGAATGGCGGCGAAAAGAGCACCCCGATCGATCGCGTGGCCTTGGAGAGCGTCAAGATTGTCGCCCAGGAATAACCGTCAACGATCGCCAGTTCGGTGATGAACTGATTTTCAGCGCGAGCCGGTCATCCGCCTCGCGCTTTTTATTGAAGCGACCCCTAGAATCGATGGACGACTTTTCTCTCCTGCACCGCCTGAAAAGTTTTTCCCACGCCATTCGCGGGGCGGGCACCTTGCTTCGGACCCAGCACAATGCCTGGCTGCATGCCCTGGCCACCGTGCTTGTGCTCATCGCGGGACTGTGGCTTCGGGTTTCCCGTGCCGAATGGGTTTTCCTGGCGATGGCGATCGCCCTGGTGTGGATCGCCGAGGCTTTTAACACCGCCATCGAGTTTCTCGCCGACGAAGTAACATTGGAAAAACGCGAGCGGATAAAATACGCCAAGGACATCGCGGCGTTTGGCGTTCTGGTCAGCGCGATGGTCGCATTGGTCATCGGGGGCATCGTTTTCCTGCCTCGTTTGTTTCCCGCACCCTGACCAATCCGTGCCGGTTTAATTTTTGTCGTCGTCAGGAACTTCCAGTTTCCGCGGATATTTTTCGTGAAGTTGAAGCCAGTAGGCAACGGTCCAGCAGAGTAATGCCCAACCGGTGCCGGCCAGCCACCCGGCGAGCACGTCGGTCGGATAATGGACTCCCATCGCCACCCGGCTCACGCCGATCAATCCACTGAGCAAAAGGGCTGAGCAGATCAGGTATATTTTCAATGTCCGGCTGGCCGCGGTTCTCGCGAGCAATGCCCCAAGTGTGATGTACACGACCGCTGACGACATCGAGTGCCCGCTCGGAAAACTGGTGGAGACTTCCTGCATCAAATGCGGCACCACCTCGGGCCGCGCGCGAAAGAAATGTTTCTTTAACAAAAGACTCAGGAGGAATCCACTGCCGACGGAGCATAGGATAAATACTGCCACCAGGTAGCGTCGGCTTAATACGAGAAAGCCAATGATCAGCCCGACGATCAGCACCGTTGCGGCGGCGCCACCCAGGGCGGTTATGTCCCGCGCGGCGGTGGTCACCCAGTCGGGGCCACGCAGTATTTCGGGATGATCGGCCTGGCGCATGGCCTTCATGATTTTCGCCTCGAAGCCGAGGTGATCGCCTTCCCCGACTTCCTCCGCCACCTCGATAAACAACCAGAGGCAAACACACGCGGCGATTACACTGCATAGCAGCGTGAACTCCCGGCGGCCGGAATTTTCCCAGAGCCTGACGAAGTAGGCCTTCACGCGCGATTCTCAGGCCGTGCTTCCGTTGGGAGCACGACTGCCCTTGCCCACCGCGTCGCCATTGGTTCCGTGTCCGCGCTCGGTCGTGAAAAAGTTTTTCACTTCCTGGATTACACGGGTCACGTCCTCATCGCTCAATCCTGGATGCAGCGGGAGGGAGAGCACCTGCGCGCAGGCCTCCTCGGTATTCGGCAGGGAGAGCGCAGCGTCATGATAGGCGGGCTGGCGATGCACCGGGGTGGGATAAAGCACCCCGCAGAGAATATTTCTCTTTTCGAGGAACGCCTTGAGTTCGTCCCGACGCGGCGTCTTCACCACAAACTGATGCCAGCAATGCGTGCGGTCATTCGCCAGAGTCGGTAATTTCAATACACAATCCTTCAGCCCCGAAAAATAGGCATTTGCGATCTCAGTCCGGCGCTGATTCTCGCGATCCAGACGTCCCAATCTTACCCGTAATATTGCCGCCTGCATCTCATCGAGACGGCTGTTCCGGCCGGGAAGGTCGCTGATGTACCGTTTCCGCCATCCATATTGACGCAGCAACCGGACCTGGTCGAGCAGACCGGAATCGCTGCCTGCCACCGCACCGGCGTCGCCGAAGGCGCCGAGGTTCTTTGTCGGATAAAAACTAAAGGCAGACAGATGTCCCCACGCACCGGCCTTTCTTCCCGCGATGGTCGAGCCATGGCTCTGGGCGGAATCCTCAATCACCACCAGCCGGTTTGCCTCGGCGATTTGCATCAATCGGGGCATGTCCACCATCTGCCCGTAAAGATGCACAGGAACCACCGCCTTGATGCGGGGATCGCGCGTCTTGGTCAGCAGGGTTTCCACCGCATTGAGGTCCATTAGCAACGTATCAGGTTCCACCTCCGTGAAAGCCGGCTTTGCTCCGGTGGCGCTGATCGCGGAGATCGTCGCCGTGACCGTGTTGGCGACCGTCAACACCTTGTCGCCGGCTCCAATGCCCGCCGCACGCAAAGCCAGTTCAAGCGCGTCGGTGCCGTTGGCTACGCCGACGACGCCACCGACCCCCAGCCACGCGGCAAACTCTTTTTCAAAGGCATCGAGTTCCCCGCCGAGAATGTATTGGCCACTCGACAGCACCCGTTTTACCGCGGCGTCGATTTCCTCCTGGGCTGCCAGATAACCGGCCTTGGGATCAGCGGGGATGATTTTACTGCTCACAATTTTCAGAAAGACGGACGCGATTCAGGTTCCACTCCAATCATCACAGATAATACGGCAATTCCTTTCGATAGTACGCGACCGTTTTTGCGAGGGCCTGTTTGATGCTGGTTCGGGGTTTCCACCCCAGGGAGTTTTCAATCAGACGGCAGTCCGAATAAAAGTCACCAATGTCGATTTTTTTCCGGTCGGAAGGAAACTCCTTGATGGTGAAACTGCCCTGCCCGGCAACGTCGACCAGGGTTTCGGCCAGTTCGCGCAACGACACCTGTCCCACTCCGCCCAGATTAAAAATTCCGCCAATACCTTCGGGTTTTGATGCGGAAAGCAGCAGGGCTTCCACCGCATCGTCGACGTAGGTGAAGTCACGCCGTTGATCGCCACCCCAGACGTCGATCGGCTTTCCCTGAAGCACGTCCCTGATCCAGACGCCGACGAAAGTCTGCCGGGCATCCTTCACCCGCATTCGGGGGCCAATGGTGTTGGTCAGGCGCAAGACCGTGCTGCGAATCCCGTGCACCTTGCTGTAGAGAATGTGATATTCCTCGCCCGCAAGTTTGTTGATGCCGTTGACATCCACCGGGCGCAACGGGTGCTTTTCGTCCACCGGGAGGTAGTCGGGTCGGCCGTAGATCTGGCGGGTGCTCGCAAACACGATGCGCAAATCGGTGTTATGCTTCCGGCAAGCTTCCAGGAGCGTCAGCTGCGAACGGCAGTTTATCTCCAGATCCGTTTCCGGATCGCTCATCGAGTCCATGTGGCTCGTTTGCCCGGCAAGGTTGAAAAGATAGTGCTGGCCGCGCAAAAATTCCGGCAGGCTGTGCCGGTCGCGGACATCGGAAAGATTGAGGCTGATCTTGCGTTCGAGTCCACGCAGGTTCCGGCGATTTCCGCCATATTCGGGGATCAGGCTGTCGAGAATGGTGACCTTGGCGCCGAGTTTGACGAGGGCACGGGTCAGGTTTGATCCGATGAAACCCAGTCCGCCGGTGATCAACACGCGTTTCCCTTTAAACGCTTTTGCAAGACGCGGGGCAGGCTTCATTGCAACGTAAAATGGGTTCGGCTTTGCGGATAGACAAGCGCGCATTCCGCCTGGAGCGCCGTTTAAAAGTCTTGTAACCAACCTTCCCCCTCACCCCGTCCCGGATCAATTCGCTCAAGCACTTCGCCCAGAAGATAAATCGATCCCGTGACCACGACTGTATCGTCCGCCGTGCCGACCGCGCAGTGTTTCGCGTCGGGAAAAACGCTGTCAAGGGTCGCCCGATAAACCGAGCTTCTGGTTTCCGGGGAAACCAGGGACAGCATTTCTTCAAAAGGTGTCGCCCGGGCCTGGTTCGGGGTGATGAGATGAATTTCCCGGCCAAACCGGCTCACTACGTCGAGCAACGCCTTGGCTCGAAAGGCGCCCAATGCTCCGGCCACAATCACGGGCTTCCGTCCCGTCTCGGTCACCAGTTTTTTAAGATTCTCCTCCAACGTCTGCACTCCCTCAGGATTATGCGATGCGTCGAGAATCAGTTTTTTCCCGCCCACGGTCGTACGCTGCCATCGTCCGGCCCAGCTGACGGCGTGCAGTCCGCGGGAAATTGCCGCGCCCTCAATCTTGAACCGGTCGGAAAGTACGCGGGTGACAAGAACCGCTGTGGCCGCGTTCCACTGTTGATACGTGCCCTCCAGGTTGGTCGTGGGATAGTTCGACGACTCGTCTCCGAAAACGTCGCGGACCGAATACACCGGTGATCGATTGGCGGCCGCGACTTCACGAACCACTACTTCGGCGTCCGGTGGCAGGCGCCCGATCACGACCGGGCAATCCGGCTTGATAATGCCGGCTTTTTCCCGGGCGATTTTTGCGTGAGTGTCGCCCAACTCGGCACAATGATCGAGTCCGATGGAGGTAATCACCGATACCGTCGGCTGCACGACGTTCGTCGCGTCCAGGCGTCCGCCCATGCCGACCTCAATCAAGCCTACGTCGACCTGCTTGCGCTGAAATTGCAGAAAAGCCATCGCGGTCATGAACTCGAAAAACGTGGGTTGTTCGTCCTTCGACTCGGCGCCAATGGTATCGGCTGCAATTTTCAGGTCGGCGGTGTAAGCGATAATCTCGTTCTCGGTGAGAATCTGGCGATTCACCTGCACGCGCTCGCCCAGCTTCACCAGGTGCGGCGACGTGTAGAGTCCCGTCTTGAATCCGGCCGTGCGAAAGATCGATTCGAGCATCGCGGAGACCGATCCCTTTCCGTTGGTGCCCGCGACATGGATGATCGGATAACTTCGCTCGGGATGACTCAACAGCCCGACCAGACGATTCATACGATCGATGCCGAATTTCACCCCCGTCGAGGCTTTTAAGGAATACAAGTATTCCGTGACCGCAGCATAGTCGGTCAATCGCTGCACCTCACCTGGCATGGTTGGGAAACTAACTTGCTACTTCCGCGTGAAACGGCGCCGCCGTTGCCACGCGCCGTGCCTGATGCTTGTGGGCATGCAGGGCCTGCAGCAGGCTCGTCAGACGCTCGCGCATTTCCAGGCGGCTCACAATCTGGTCGACCAACCCGTGCTTGAAGAGAAATTCCGCCGTCTGGAATCCCGGAGGCAGGGTTTGTTTCGTCGTTTCCTTGATCACACGCGCGCCGGCAAATCCGACCAGCGCTCCAGGTTCCGCGATGATGATATCGCCCAGGGTCGCAAAGCTCGCGCTCACACCACCCGTGGTGGGATAAGTGAGAATCGAGATGAAAGGCAGTTTCGCATCCGCCAGACGACCCAGGGCCGCGCTCGTCTTGGCCATTTGCATCAAGCTGAAGATCCCCTCCTGCATGCGCGCTCCCGCGGAGGCACTGACGATGATGCATGGAATTTTCTTTTTCAGCGCCCGCTCCACGGCACGCGTGATTTTCTCACCCACGGCCGCGCCCATTGCGCCGCCGCAAAACCGGAAATCCATCACGGCGAGGGAAACCTCAATGCCATTGATTTTTCCCGTTCCGCAAATCACTGCCTCGGGTAGGCCGCTTTCCTTTTCGTATTTCTTGATGCGATCAGGATAAGCCGCTGAGTCCACGAACTTGAGCGGATCCGATGACTTCACGTTTTCGTCGTACTCGTGAAAGCTGCCTTGATCCACCATGCTGGCGATCCGCTGGCGGGATCCGATGGGAAAATGGTAGCCGCTCTTTGGCACCACCATCAGGTTTTGCTCGAGGTCTTTGTTGAAAACAATCTCCCCGGAAACCGGACATTTGGTCCACAGGCCTTCCGGGATGTTTTTCTTCTTTCGCGATGACGAAAGCTTGGGTTTGGCAAAATGTGTCATGGTACTGCTAGCCGTGTCCAAAGGTGAGCGCATCGAGCGTTTTCACACCTGCCCGGCGAAGAACGGCCGCGCAGGCATTGAGAGTGGAGCCAGTTGTAAAAACGTCATCGACGAGAATATAGCGTTGGGTCGGATTAATGGCGGCGTCGCGAGCCAAAGCAAAGGCATTTTTGAGGTTCTTTTGCCGGGTCTTTCTGTCGTAGAACGTTTGCGATTCGGTGTCCACCACCCGGTCCAGTAGTTCCTCAATCCGGGCCTTTCCCTCGACCGCGTTGACCGCACATTCTGCGAGGAGTTTGCACTGGTTATAGCTCCGCTCGCGCAATTTTCGTGGATGCAACGGAACCGGCACGAGCACTGCGCCGGAAATAAAGTCCGCATAACCGGGTGCCGCGCGCATGATCTTAACCATGTCTTCGGCGATGTGAAGTGCGTGGTGATATTTCAGCGCATGAACAATCGATCGACCGGGGCCTTTTAACAAGATGGCCGTCTTGCCCGCGGAGAATTCGGGTTCCAGTTCATCACAATGCAGGCATCGCCGGTTTATTTCCGTTTCACCAAAATAAGGATGGCCGCAGGTGCCGCAGTGGGGCGGCTTCACCAAAAAGAGCATTCGCTCGCACTGGGTGCAGATATGCCGGAAATTTTCACCCTCCACCAGCCCGCCGCAATGCACGCAGCTTCGGGGAAAAATGATGTCGAGACGATCGCGCCAGAGCTGGGTCAACACCGCACTCATCGGTTCAGTAGATCACCTTGACGAGAAACAGTCCTTGCGAGGGCGCGGTTACGACTGTGGGAATGCGCCGTCGGGTCCGGATCAGTTCTTTGATATGATCCGGCGTCAGCTTGCCGAGGCCGACGTTGATCAGAGCACCCGTCAAACTGCGCACCATCTTGTATAGGAATCCGTCCGCTTCAAAAACGAAGGACAGTTTGCGCCCGCGCCGGATGATATCCACCCGTCGCAAATCGCGCACTGTCGTTTCGTACGTGCGGTCATTTTCGCCGGAGAAGGCCCAGAAATCCTGCTTCCCGCGCAGCACTTTGGCGGCAGCGTGCATGGCTTTCCAGTCAAGTTCGCGCCGGAATGACCAGCAAAACGGCGCGATGAACGGGTCCGCTTCGCCGAGAAAAATTTCATACCGATACACCTTGCCCCTGGCGTCGAACCGCGCGTGAAAAGTGGACGCCACCCGCCGCATGCTTTTCAAGCGGATTGAGCGCGGAAGGCCGGTTTGGATGGCGACCCGGAGTTTCTCCGGACCGTGAGCCCAAATCGCATCAAAATGAAACACCTGCGCCAGCGCGTGAACCCCGGAATCCGTCCGTCCACTGCCCTCGATGCGGATTTTATCGCCCGTGATTTTCAGGAGCTGTTTCTCAATCAAATCCTGGATGGTATTGCCGCCCTCCTGGCTCTGCCAGCCCTGGAAAGTCGTGCCATCGTAAGCAACGACGCACTTCCAGCGCATGGGAGATTGGGGCTTGGTTTGGGATTTGGAAACCACGGAACACACGGAATACACAGAAAATGACTTTGGGAAAGCGTGTTGCTCGAAAGGTTAAAAATCAGGTGCCCGCGAATGGTCCGGATGGACGCGAAGGAAAACGATGAACACAATCCTTCTGGCAGATCCATCACGATTCGCGTTTATTCGCGCCATTCGCGGGCAAACCGACTGCCCTGTTCTATTCCTGGCCTGGAATGGACGGTGGTAATTTCTGGTCTAAAAAGTCCTGCAGAATCAGACACGCCGCTCGCGAATCCACCAGGCCGGAATCTCGCACAGCCCTCCGGTTTTTCTTCGAGATCGTCGATTCCGCGGAATAACTTGTCAGCGTTTCATCGATCAAATGCACCGGCAGCTTGAACTGATCTTTTAGCTGCGCGGCGAAAGCATCGACTTCCTTGGCTTTGAAACCAACCGAGCCGTCCATGTTATAAGGATAACCGAGAACCAAATCGGTAATCCGGCGCTGCCGGATTAATTCGCCCAGCTTGGTCCAGCGTATCGCGGGATCCGCGTCGACCAGCGCGGGCAACGGTGTGGCAACCCCCACCTCATCACCCTGGGCGAGCCCCACGCGTTTTGTCCCGTAGTCGATGCCCAGACAGCGCATGACGCCTCAGAGAAATTTCTTTTTTGCCGGATCGTCCGCGAGCCGTTTCAGCAGCGCCTTGATTTCCTGCGCCTTTTCCTTCGGGCAAACCAGCGTGGCTTCCGGGGTGTGGACTACGATCAAGTCGCTCGCGCCCACCACGGCGGTGAGATGGCCGTCATCGCTCACAATGATATTGTTCTTCCCATCCTCCACCATCGCCACGCCGCGCAGCACATTGCCGCCCGCATCCGGTTTGAAGTGCTTCGCGATCGCCGGCCAGGCGCCGACGTCGTCCCAATCAAACGTCGCCGGCACCACCACCACGTTGCGGGATTTTTCCATCAGCGCGTAGTCGACCGAAATTTTTGGCAGGGTCGGATAAAGTTGAGCCAGCGGCGCGGTCCAGTCTCCAGAGGTTTTCACGGTTGATTCCAGCTTCGTCAGCCCGGTGTAGAGATCGGTCGCGTACGCTTTGAAGGCATTTTCCACCACGGGTACGCGCCAAACAAACATGCCTGCATTCCAGAAGTATTCCCCCGATGACACATATGCCTTCGCTGTTTCCAGGTCCGGCTTTTCAACAAATCGTTTAACCGCTTTTACGGATCGGCCGGAAATTTCCTTCCACGGTCCGGACTGCTGAATGTAGCCAAATCCAGTTGCCGGTTCGGTGGGCGCGATGCCGAGCGTGACCAAAACATCCGCTGACTCCGCCGATTCAAACGCCACCGACAACAGCTTCTGATATTCAGCGACATCATGAATCACGTGATCGGCCGGCAGCATGGCGAAGGCAGACTGCGGGTTGCGCTGCTTCACCAGCAACAGCGCCAGGCCGGTCGCCGCAGCCGTGTCGCGTCCCATGGGTTCGGCGACAATATTTCCTGCCGGCAAATCCGGACACGCCGCCTTGCAGCCCGCGAGTTGGGCTTGGGTCGTGATGACAAAAACGTTTGCCCGGGGCACAACGCCGACCACACGGTCCACGGTTTGAGCCAGCATCGTTTTGTCACCGACGATCGGCAACAAATGCTTGGGCGTCGCCAGGCGACTCTGCGGCCAGAATCGCTCTCCGCGACCGCCGGCCATAATGACTACAAAACGTTCAGGCATGCCGCCACGATTTGGCCGGTTGGGATCGCGTCAACGGCGAACTCGCTGCACTTGCGCTCGATGGAAATCGAGCTCCTAGTACCCGTCAGCCCTCACTCTTATGGAAACGCCATTGGAAATCGAAGTCAGCGAAGCCGCCGAATTGGCGAAGCAGCCCGGGAAGGTCATCCTGGATGTGCGCGAGCCCGACGAGATCGCGATTTGCCAGGTCGCGGGAAGCATTCAAATTCCGATGAGCCAGATTCCCGGCCGGCTGGCCGAGCTGCCTGACGACCATCATATCCTGGTGCTTTGCCATCACGGCAGCCGCAGCCTGCGGGTTACGCAGTTCCTTCGCGCCAATGACTACCCTGCCGTCAGCAATATCGCGGGTGGAATCGACGCCTGGGCGGAAATCATCGAGCCCGGCATGGCCCGATACTGACGATTGCGCCCCTCGTCGGGATGCTTGACTCCCGCGGGTGATTTTGAGCAACTAGTCCTTCACTTTTACTTTATGGGACAACAATTCAACAAACACATTAAGAAGAAACGCCGCGTCGCCTACCTGAAGCGCAAGAAAGCCCGCATCAAAGCGGCGATGTCCAAGAAGTAACACCACGACCCGCTTTCCTCCCCAAGTGCGCGTCCCTTCCGGACGCGCCTTTGTTTTTATAGGACCATGCTTAAAGTCAGTCTTATTTCCCTCGGTTGCGCC
>JBEHXD010000092.1:0-12930 GCA_048498875.1 Verrucomicrobiota bacterium | reverse complement strand
AATCCAGGTTTCCCGTCGCGAGCGCGGGCGGCAGATGCACTGTCGTCGACTGATAGTTGGCCTTGATCGAACACCCACGGCCGCAATCGGTCGCCCAAAAACACGCCGCCCGCGCCTGCATGGCTTCCGCCAGAATGCGCTGGGCTCTCGGATTGTGGGGATGAAGTTTCGCCGGGACATTGACGAAATCCTGGCGCGTGCTCAGCACGGCCCGGCGAATGGGGATGACTGGAATGCCGAGTGATTTGGCGCGATGCCGCGTCAGCATTTCGACCGCACGTTCCTTCGGCGGCGGCAGCAACACCCCGGGCGAGGAATCAGGCGTGTTTTCCAGGCCGTCGTTCGAGCCGTACACGCCGATGAGCATCTCGACCTTGTCGTAATAGGGTGCGACGTCCTCGTAACCGATGGGCCAGTCGAAGCCGAGCCCGTCGCGGCTGTGGGTCTTGAAATCGTAAGGTCCGTTGCGCAGCGCGATGCGACCCCAGTGATTGGTCCGTCCGCCCAGCATGCGTGATCGCCACCACGTGAACTGTCGCGTGCGTTCGGTCGAAGCATTGGTGAACGGTTCGCCTGGCACAGTCCAGCCGCCGTCCACGGTGGAATCGTAGAATCCCCACGGTTTGTCCGGCGTGGCGACCGCCCGCAGCGGGGCCTGGTCGTTCGTCTGAAACATCGGGGTTTCCTTGCCGGGGTTGTAGTCGCGGCCGGCCTCGAGCATAAGCACTTTTGCGCCCTCCATTGTCAGGGTATAGGCGGTTTGGCCACCGGCGGCGCCGGAACCGACGACAACGACGTCGTACTCGGATTTCGCCTGGTCAGGGGTGATGAAAGGCATGGGGAGCTAGGCGAACGACGCAACCGGGCTGCGTCGGGTTACGCCGGCAGATTGACGGAGTGAATTTGTGTGCGGCAAGGGGAAAGCGCGGTGCGCACGCGATCAGTTGCGACCGGCGCCTGGGTTATTTTTCGCCGCCGCTTACGACGATCAATCCCGTCACGCGGTAGGGAAACGGCCGGGAATTGTCGTGTCCGTCACCGGTGATTTCGATCTCGTTCAAGCGGCCGGCAAGCAGAGGGACATCAAAATGCCACGGAGGAGCGCCCGTGACCTCCGGCAACGATTTTCTTTCTCCCTCCATCGTGATTATGATGTGCCAGGTTGCCGGGGAAACTGGCGTGGCATCGGCGGGACTCAGCCTAAACTGGAGCTTGCCCGGACTGTGCGGGGTAAGGGCGATCGACAAGTGCGACGACGCGAATTCCGGCACCCCCGATCTTTGGGAGAATCCCTCGAGAGTCTCCACGCGATTGGCCCGGCGGAGAAGGGCGGCAGTTTGTCCGGACAGGATGCGGGGTGAATTTGCGTCGAACGTCTCCGCCCACTGCGCGCTGACGAAATACGCGGCGGGAATTTCGTCGGGGTGATCCCGCTCATTGCGCGTATAATCATGGACGTACCCCCCATTGTCCGATTCGCGTTTCGAAAACAGCGGATGAGTGTCGGACAGGGCATAGAGGGACCACATTCCATAAAAAAACGGCGCGGAGAAATTCGGGGCATCGATTCTTACGGTGGCGTTGGCGAGATGCTGATGCGTGTAGTCCCGCACGGAGAGCCAGTCCTCCCCGAGATATTTTCGGTGGGACCATTTGTTGCTCTCGTAGATATTCCTTCCGGTCGCGTAGACGAAAAAGATCATCAGTCCCGCGAGCGCCGCGTGGGCAAAGGGGCGTCTTATCGAGGACGTCGCCGCGAGATTGACCGCGGCCACCGGCAGCATTGCTGCGAGGGCAATGCCCCCGAATTGGGCGACCTTTTGCCATCCGTAGCTGAAATGAGTGACGAGCGTATAACCCAGCAGCACCACCGGACCGGCGAGCAGGGTGGCAGCCCCAAAACGGTCGGGCGCGCGTCGTAGCACGGCGATCAGCGCGACGATCAAAGCAATGCTGCCAAGTCCGGCGAGCCACACTCCCGCGTCGTCGGCCGTGTGCAGGGTCAGCGTGGCGAGAGCCGGCACATGGTCGGTGGGCGACAGCGGTTCAAAAAGTTTGGGCCAGATGGCGTCGACGCTCGCCGCGTGAAACGAACGACAAAACCCCGAGACCGCGCGCACCGTGGTGGCGGGATTGAGCGCGAGGCCCGCCAGTCCTGCCAGAGCCACGCTTCCGCCTGCGGGGCGGGATTCCGGGGAAATCATCGCCCGGCCCCCAAGCAGCACCACGGAAAGCAGGACGAAGGGAGCCATTTCAGGATAAGAGCACAGTAGTCCATGGAGGCTGAGTGCGAGCAGCCCATGCCAGATGCTTTTTGTGTGCGAATCACGGAGAGCTCGTTGGGTGGCGACCATCAGAAGTGCTCCCGTCAGGCAGCCCAGCAGGTTGGGCAGATTGGCATTGGCTTGGAAAAAAACGAAAAGCGGCTGCGTAGCGCAAAGCGCGACGATGGCCCAGAGTGAAAAATTCCGGACGAGAAAGGTTTTTGCGACAAGGTAAACGGCGGCGACCCACGGAAGAAACAACGCGACCGTGGCCGCGACATAAAGCTGCACGGTGGAAATTCCGCTGACGCCGGAGGCCAGGGCGACGAGTCCCTCGGCGCTCATGCGCCCCCAGCGGGGCGTCCATCCACCGGTGAAAACGCCCACGCCGTTGGTCAAGGGCTGGACCGCACTTTTGACGGGTTCGACCATGTAGGTGTGATCGCGCAGGAATTCGGCGCCGCTGATCCAGAAGAACGCATCGTGATTGCTGGTGCCGTCGAAGAAGATCAGGCCGGGCCGGGCCAGCAGCGGCCAAAGCAGCATCAAGGTGAACACGCCAAACGACGCAGCGGCGACCCGACCCTCGCGGCCGTTCAGAAGTGAAAAAAAATCCCGGCGCAGACTGGTTCGCGTTGGCTGCCTGAAAAGACTCACGCCCACCGGCCACAGGCAAACCCACAACCAGGGGCCGGATAGTGGGCGGAAAAATCCCAGGACGCTGACGTTCCAAATCAGCAGGCAAAGACCGGCGAGGACGGACGTGGCGAAACGCTCCTCGGGGGAGATCGTGGTTAGTCGCGCCGCCACCCAGTATCCGCCAAGGACGAGTGAACTCCAGACTCCCAGCAAAACGCAGCAATGGCTGATCAACACCATTTCACCGAAGCGCCTGTATTCCCGGTTGCCGCGACATGAGGCGAACAAACCCAACCGGCGGTTGGCCAGCAATAGCAATTCTTCGTTCTGCGCGGAGCTGCAAGGCTTGCGGTTTCTTTCCGCGACTTCCTACTGGGTGTCGCGCATGTATCGTCCGGATTCCCATTCCATTCCCGCCCATTACGCGCCTTGTTGGGGAGCTCGTTTGCTCGCATTCTGGCCGGCCAAGCTGATCGGTCTCACGCTGGGAATGACGGGTTTCTTTGTCATTTATTTTTGGATTCTGCGCCATCCGGTTGACACTCCGCGGGTGATGCCGCTCACAGTGGTGGATCGCTGGATTGGATTTTCACCTCTGGCGCTGCCTTTTTATCTTTCGCTATGGATCTATGTTTCGCTGGCGCCTTCATTATTGGATGATCGCAGGGAATTGATCACATACGGCGGGTCGGCGCTGTTTCTCGCGTTGTCTGGACTCGTAATATTTTACTACTGGCCGTCGACGGTTCCGGCGATGGACGTGGATTGGTCGCGCTATCCGGCGTTTGCTTTTCTGAAAACCGTGGATGCATCGGGCAATGCCTGCCCGTCGCTGCACGCGGCGTTCGCCGTGTTTACCGCGGTTTGGCTGCATCGAACTGCCCGTGAAATGCGTCTCGGCGGGCAAGTGCGCGGATTCAACCTGCTGTGGGCGTTGGCGATCCTCTATTCAACGCTCGCTACCCGACAGCATGTGGCGATCGACGCGCTGGCGGGAGCGGTGCTGGGCGGTGTGGTCGCCTGGCTGGGAGTGAAGGCGAGCGGCGTTTCTCACGAAAACACCAGCGCATCGGCCGGGGGAACGACGCACCGGTAACCCGACTCCTTCAATCGCTCGAGGGTTGCGCGGATGGCCTCAACCCGTATCGCGGCGGGCAGTCGCGGTCCTTCATGCAACAGCAGGATGCTGCCCGGTTGCACTTTGCGCAAAACCCGGGTGGCAATGGCCTGGGCATCGCCCTGGCGCAGTTCCAACCCTCGCGCGCTCCAGCCCACACACACCAGCGCACGGGTGGCGAGGGCGCGGGCCAGCCAGAGATTTTTTATCCCCACGGGTGGGCGGAATCGGGTTGGCGTGACGCCCAATTCCCGGAAGACGGAGAGGGCGTCGTCGAGCTCGCGGGCGAGGCGGGCCGGGGACGCGCGCCAGAATGAGCCGGTGGGATGCGTGTGGGTGTGATGCGCGATTTCATGTCCGGCCGCGTGGGCCGCGCGGACCAACTCCGGATAAGTCCGGGCTTTTTCACCGATGAAAAAAAAGGTGACGCGGGCATCATGCTCCGCCAGCAGCCGCAGGAGGCGGGGAGTGTCGTCGGGATCGGGACCGTCGTCGATGGTCAGCCAGATCTCACGTCGCGGGGTGGTGAAGTGGCGGCAGGAACGCACCAGCCCCTGGGCGCGCGGCGCAAACAGATGATAGGCCAGCCACGCGTCGGGCAAAAACCAGCACGCCAACGCTGAACCGGGCGAGGAGCGGGCGAGCCAGAGCGAGGCAAGTTTGCCGAGGAGATTTACGGTGAGTAGCAACCGCACGACAGGGATATGGGAGACTGGTTCCCGTTCCTCAAGCTTGTGGTGCCTGATGGTGAAATTCCGGTTGCACCACGCGCCCGGGTTGGACATTTCCGAGCCGTGCTTCAGGCCCAACCGAATCGACTTGTCCGCCGGCGACCCAACCCGGTCTGCCCCTGACCCGCATGTCACCTGCGGCGGCGGAACAATCATTGTTGCAGATTGCCCTCGGTTCCAGTCGGGCGGGGCTGTTGGACGTGGGTTTGCCCCTGTTGGCGGGCCAGCGGGTGGAACAATTATTTCAGAGCGCGCGAACAACCGGAAAGAAGGGAGCGTTTGCTCTTTTTCAGATGGATGACTGGACGCTGGGTGCGGCCACGATTTCGTCCGCCGCTGATCTTGAAGGTTCCGCCCGCCAACTTTATCGCGATTTGTTCGCGGCGTCGCAGGGGCTGTACCTGGCCCGGATTTGGAATTACGTCCCGGCGATCAACGAAGCCGGTGCAGGCGGCTTGGAAAATTACCGGTTGTTTTGCCGCGGTCGTTCGCTGGCGTTTGAGGAAAATTATGGAAACCGGTTCAAGGCGATGCTTCCGGCCGCCTCGGCCGTGGGATGTTCTTCGGGCGCTCTGACGGTTTTATTTGTCGCTTCCTCAAACGATCCCAAACACATAGAAAACCCGCTGCAGGTGCCGGCCTACGAGTATCCAGCCGACTACGGCCCGCGCTCGCCGAGTTTCGCCCGTGCCACGGTGGTGGACGGAAAAAAGGGGAAAACGGTTTTCATATCAGGCACCGCCGCGATTCGTGGGCACGCCACGGTTGCGCCCGGAAAGCTTCATGCCCAGCTGGACTGCGCGCTGGAAAACCTGCGCGAAATTTCCGCCGCCTGCGGGTTGGGCGCCGCGTTGGACCGCAACGGCGGATCGGAGCGTCATTTTAAAGTTTATCTCCGTCACGCTTCCGATCTTGCACCCGTGGCCGCCCGGCTGGAAAAGGAATTTCTCACTCCGGAGGATCGGGTCTCTTACGTTCAGGCGGATATCTGCCGCGAAGCGCTGTGCGTCGAAATCGAAGCCACGCTTTTCAATGTGGCGGCGGGCAGCGAGCCGCGGAAGTCGCGTTGAGAAATGCAGGTGAGCGCAACTGTCCCGCTCAAGTAGCAGCCGTAGTCAGACGGCTGGCCAGCGGTGTGACCACCGCTGCTACATTCGGAATGCCCGAAACTGGATCGCATCGGCCAGTGCGCGCGCCATGTGGCGCGTCCAACACCTAAAAAAGCATCGATCGCATCGCGGAGGAATCCGGTTTGCCGCGCGGCGTGAGGGGAAGGGCGGAAACCATCCGCCATTTCTTGGGGATTTTCCACGCGGCGGTGTCAGCCTGGAGCGCAGTCCTGAGGTCGGCGGTCGTCAAATCCGTGACCAGTATCGCGCCGAGGGTCGGTTCGTTTTCACTGCTGGCGACAGCCCACGCGTCCTTTACTCCATCGATTCGTCGCAACCGCGTGGTGATTTCCTCCAGGTTGATTCGGCGGCCGGCAATCTTCACGGTTCGACCGCGGCGTCCCAGCACCATTACCTGTCCGCCGGCATCGAGAGTGATTGCATCGGCCATGATCCACGCGCCCTGTTTTTTCCGTTGCCGGCGATTTCCCTGCGTTACCACCGCGGCGCTGCTGACTTCGAGTCGGGAAGGACCGACCAACCTGAGTGTCACCCCGCGCACTGCGCGTCCCACTCCGCCGGCAAGCGTGGCTTTTCCGGTGCGATCGTAGGTGATGCCTCCGGTTTCGCTTGATCCATATAGACTATGCAGGCGCTGACCGAAACGCCGGAAAAAATCGAGAGCTACGGATACAGGCAGTGGTGCACCGGCGGTGATGCCGAGCCGAAGACTCTTCAGGGTAACATCGGAACTGGCCAGGGCGCGCCACATCGCTGGCACTCCGGGAAACACGGTGGGCTGCCAGCGCGCGAAATCGGCGGCAATGGCGTGCGGCAGCGGTGAAGTCCCACAGACCAGGGGAACGCCCTGGGCCAGCAAGGGCAGCGTCAGATTGCCCAGTCCATACGAATGTCCGAAGGGAATGAGCGCGTAGTTTAAATCCCGTGCCGAGATTCCCATCGTGGCGGTGACCTGCTTCGCATCAGCCAGCAGTTCACGATCGCGAAAATGCAGCGCCCGGGGAACACCGGTCGAGCCGGACGTCAATTTGATGAAGCTGATTTCGCCGCGCGTCCGCCGCTTCGATTGCGACAGGGCAACCAGCCGTTCGCCATCCCACCAGAAGTGGGCGCGCAAACCTTCGGCGAGCGCACGTTGGGCCGCGGAGGGCTCGCCGGCATCGAGTGGCACGATCACCGCTCCGGCCCTGACCAGGGCGAGAAAAAGAGTCAGCCAACCAATTCCATTGGACAGGCTAAACAGCACAGTGGCTCCGTCGAGGGCAACGTTGGCATGCCGGTCGAGCCATTCCCGGGAAAGTTTGTCGAGTTCCCTGAAGGTAACGGTTCGTCCACTGACCGCCTCGACGACCGCGCGTTTTTCACCGTGACGTCGCACAGTCCTTTCCCAGGAGCGAAGGAGCAGCCTCGTCATGGATTTTTCCGGCCCAAGGCGGCCAAATGTTCGAATTCAATCACGAGCAGGGCCGCGACGACCATGAAGGCCACGGTGGCTCCGAGGGCGCGCACCACCGGAATACCGCTCAACGCGAGGACGCCGAAGGACGCGGCGGTGGTCATGGCGGACATGCGCACCGACACCGGTGGTGCCTCCTGACGATAAGCGGACGTGGCGGAGAAGATGGAATAATTATGTGTGAGGCAGACGCCGAGAAAAGCGCCCAGCAGATGAAACAAATTGAGCGGATGTCCCATCCAGCCAAACAAGCCGAAGAGCCCGAGACAAGTGCCGCAGGGAATGGCAAAGATGCGCACGCCATCCCGCCAGCCGTAGGAAAATAAAACACCGGCGCCGACGATCGCGAGGCCGATCAGGCTCAGCCAAAGCGCCGATTGCCGGTAGCGGCTGAAAATGTGGTTCAGCGACTCCAACTGGCTCGACGTAATCGTGTGGGTTGAGGCAGGCGGAGGTTCCGAGGGCGCGCCGCGGGCGATGGTGACAAACCAATTTAGTGGTTCACCCAAATGCACGAGCAAGCCGACTGGGCCATTGAGTTTTGATTGCAAGGCCGTCAATGCCGCGATCGGGCTTTCATCGGATTTCGACGCGGAGAAGCCGGCAAACGCCGTGAAAAAAGGTTCGAATTCGGCGCTTTCGAAACCGCCGGCCCCGAGCGCGACGCGGAGGTCTTCGGGAAACTGCGGATGGTCGCGTAAAAACTCACGAGCTTCCGCATACTGCTTCGCCGTGGGCACAATCGCTCCAAGCCCGACGGTTTTCACGCGATTCCCGCTGGTGGAGTGCAACCATTGTTCGAGACCTTCCAGTGAGTCGCGGGCTTCACTGACGGTTTTTCCATAAGTGAGATAGACCGTGCGGTCGCCCGAATCGCCGAAGAGGCCCATGATGCGGGTGTTCTCGCGCTTCAATGCCGGGGAAGGAATTTCCAGCTCCCGAATGTCATCCTTCCACCGCAACATGACCAGTCCGGGAAGCGCGGCCACCCACAGTACCATCAGGGCACGGCGGAGATTTTTGCGCGCCGCGAGCGACAGACCGGTTCCTTTTTGCAAGCGTCGGGCTTCCAGATACGGATTTCGCACAGTTGAAAAATAAACCACCGCGGCGAACAGGGCAGAGATCAGTCCGGCCCCGACAAAAATCCCGAGTTCGCGGATGAACGGCAGTTCGGAAAAAAGCAGCAGGGAAAATCCTGCGACTGTGGTGAGACAGCTCGCGAGCAGGGGTTTGGCGAGTCGATGAACCTTCGTCCAGTAGTCCTCACCCGGTTCCGCGGGAGGCTGCATGAAAAGATAAAACCCATAATCGATCGCCACACCCGTGAGCAGCGAGCCGATGGCGAAGACGAGGACATGAATTCGCTCGAAGACCAAGGTGGTGAAAACCCACGCCCCAAGGACGGACAAAAGAATCACCGGAATCAGGTGCAGTCCGCGATAGACCTGCCGGATGAAGATAAACGCGACGGACAGCACCGCCACCAACGACAAGGTGTTCAGCCACGTCACCTCGTGTTCAATCTGTGCCCGGCTGGCGGCGGCGAAACGATTGACGCCGGTATCGGCCACTTTGATCCCCGGATAATTTACCAGTAGGCTTTCGGTTGCCCGTCGGATGGCGACGAAAGCCGGATTCTGTCCCGCTTCACTCAGGGGCGATGCGGTGAGGCGGGCCCAAACGAGCGTGGGCGTGGTGCCGGTGGTGGCGGCGGGTTGGACGAGGGAAAGACCTTCCTTCAGCCGTTCCACCGCTCCCGGCATGAGCAAAAGCGGATCGGAGGGCAGGGCGCTTTCAAAGGCCAGCGCTTCAGGAGTGGCCAGAAATCGGGCGAGGTCGGTCGCGGCCGCGTGCGCCAGGGCCGCGGAGAAAGCGGGCGCAGGAGTTTTTGCCAGTTCCGGTTGGGATTTTTTTTCGCTGAGCCAGAGCGGAAAAAGAAGATGAAAGCGCAGTTCAAATAATTCCCGCCCCAGCGCGTCCCGGGTCGCGGTGTCGCCCATGAAGAGTGCCTGGTCGAATGCGGGATCCTTTGCCAGTGCCCCGGCGAACTGCGTGGCGGCCTCGGCCGGCGCAGGAGTGCCATCCGGTTTGGTGAGTTCAAAAAACATGGCACGCGCCTCCGCCTGACTCGCCAGCGAACGTACGAGGGCCAACTCGGGGGCGCGCTCGGCACTGGGGATCAGGTCCAGCACGTCAGTGGAAATTTTTCGCGCGTAATCCAGTCGCAGCAACCACGCCGCGCCGAGCAGCGCGAGACCCGCCAGGAGGCTCCAGCCAAAAAACTGCCGGCGCCGGAATGTCATGCGATCAGGCGTCACCGGAAGAATCGCCTGATCTCGTCCGGGGTAAACGCGGCGGAGGGACGCGGCGCGGCGATGGTGATTTCGATGGCCTGCTTCGCCGTGCGCCGGATTTCGATGTGCCGAATGGTGGCGGCTTCACCCGTGGCGGTGATTTTCCCGACGCTGTGCCGCAAGGCGTCGGTGCGCGGCAGCAGGGCCAGCGTCCATTTCTCGCTATCTCGACGGCCCTCGAGAGTGAAATCGTGCTCCAGCGCAGCGAAGTCGAAATGCAGCAAATGCAGCAGTGCCTCATTGGCCGCGGTCGCCCGCGGATCGGGCGGTGGGGCTTTTTCTCCCACGGGTGCGCGGATCAAGACTCCCTGGGCATCGAGAATGACGGTGCGTTCTTCCGGTGCCGTGTAATGCAGGCTCAGGCCGCGCGTGGCCGATACGCGCACTTCGCCAGCCAGTTCAACGGGAGCTTTCTTGAAGGGAAAAAACCGTCGTTCCGAAAAATCAGCGAGCACCTCGGGATTCTTGGAAAAATCGGCGGCCAGATTCATCCAGGCTGGATCTGACGCCGAGATGGTTTGCAACGAGGCATCCGACGATGCTGGCGCTTCGGCCGCATGAGCGACCACACAGACCAGCAGCATGAGCGCCACGGTCGCCGCTGCTGAGTTCCAGGAACGCCGGTGGCGGCGCACGGTGGGCCAGCGCCAGAGCAGCAATTCCGTGATCAACCGGGTGTGCATCCAAACCAGGGTGAGGTTGTCCCGCAGGTAGTGAAAATGAGATATGCCGCCTTCCGCCCTCGAGAAATAGCGCACCGGAGCGGCGAGGTTGACCAGCGGCAGGCCACTCCAGGCCAAACGCACGGCTGCCTCCGTGTCGAAATCGTACCGGCGTCCACCCCGGCGTGCGCCGAGTTCCCGGAGCAGGGATTCGATTGGATACACGCGAAAACCAAACAGCGGGTCCGCCACTCCCCGGCCCAGCAGTTCGAAATGTACCAGTCCCACGCTGAGTTTCCGGCCATGCAGGCGTTCCGGCGGAATGTTGGCGGGAAAAATCGGGCGACCGAGCACCAGCGCCGCGGGCTGGCGCTGCGATGCCTCCATGAATTCCGCGATGCTGGCGGCCGGATGCTGTCCGTCGGCATCCATGGCCAGAATATGCGTGAAACCACGTGCCGCCGCGGCGCGTGCGCCGGCGAGCACCGCGGCTCCCTTGCCGCAGTTCTTCGGCAGGCTCAGCACCGACAGGGCCGGTTCGGTTCGCGCGAGTTCACGCAGGGGAAGATCGCTGCCATCGGTGCTGCCGTCCACGACAACCATCACCGGATTCCAGTGACGCAGGGCTTCGACCACCACGGTCAGCAACCGGGGTCCACTGTCATAGCTGGGCAACAGCAGGAGATGGGTGGCGGAAGCCTTGGTCATGATGGGGCGTCGGTTTCAGGAAAGCCCGGTCGCGTCACCGGCGCAAGTCGGGTCAGACGAAATTTAACCTTTCGTTTCCGCCAGCCGGAACAGCGGCCGGGGCGCGAAACCACCCTTCGATTTCAGCGGCCACCGTGGCGGGATTGGTTTCGGTATCCACGGCAATCAGCGGTCCCGCCACCAGGTTGATGTGGGCGGGAAAATGCGGCAGCCGCCACCAGGCGCGTCCTTTCGTGAGCACATTGGAATCAGTGGAGATTCGCACGAGCTGGATGGGCGCACGGGCGCGACGGGCGATGATGACAAAGCCGGGTTTGAAGGGTTGAATTGCGCCACCGGGCGGAGTGCGGGTTCCTTCCGGAAAAACGATCAACGTATTTCCCGCGGCGACTTTTTCCGCGGCGTGGCGCAACAGCTCGTGGCCGCCGTCGCTGGCGAGATAGCCGGCGCGGCGGGCGGCGGCGCCCAGCACGGGATTGCGGCGGATGCCGGGTTTGAAGATGCACACGGCTTCCGGCACCCGGGCGAGCAGGCAGGTGATGTCGATCAGTGCGGGATGGTTGGTGGCGATGACCGCGCCGCGGGGCAGGGACTCGAAACCGTGATAGCGCACCTTGACCAGTTCCATGGCCGCGCACCAGCGATGGAAAAGTGCGAAATGCCGGTGAATCATCCGCTGGAAAAAACGCTCCTGGTCCGGAGTCGACCGGCTCAGTCCTGCGCAGAGGGCGAGGAGACTGAGATTCAACCCGCACCCGCCGAATAAAAGCAGGGTGAGATAGTACGCGAGGAGGTGATAGAGTTGACGAAAAAACATGCCCGGTTTCTGCCAGTGGCCGTGATCGATTTTACCCGGTGGTCACCACCGGATTGAGCGGCAGAAAATTGAACCACTCGTAAGGATGCAAGCGAACCTGCCGCTCCAGATCGTCGAGCACCGTCTGAAAATGCTGTCGCGCCGTCTGGAGGTTTATCTCCCGCCCCGCCGCGGGATCCGGGGTGAAAACCGGGGAGGCCGAAATCACGAGGGCGCCGGATTCATCGGAAAGCGCGGTGCAGAATACGACCGGAAGCGAAAACAGAATCGCCAGGTGATAAATCGTGAAGGGAAAAGTCCGGCGGGCGCCGAGAAACCGGAACGCCTCGGCTTTGGCGCTGAAATCGGGGCGGTCGCACTTGAGGGCGAGCGAGTGACCGGCATCGATGGCCGCCTTGAGATCGAAGATGAGATTGGCGGGCTGGTTGATCCAGAGAAAGGAGACGTTTTTCCCGAAGCGTTCCCCGAGTAAGCGCGTGTCCCGGGAATTTTCCACCTGCAGCCGGATGATGGATACGTGACGTCCCTTGCTGCCGAGCAGATAGCCGAGCAGGTCCGAATTGCCAAAATGAAAGGTTCCGAACAGCGCGGGTTGGGGCGAGTTGAACAGGGCCTCGAATTCCGCGGCGTGGGCGTCGGCCAGTTGGAATTTCACCGTTGCACCCCGGCCGGTCCTGAGGCTGAGCATGAGGAAATCGGTGAAGGTTTGGAAATGACGCCAAATCTCGGTCAACGTGGGCGAACGTTCCAGCACCACGGTCAGGTACGCCCGCGAGTGAGCCCGCTGGGCCGGCATGGTCGCCACTCCGATCCAGGTGCCGAGTTGCAAAAGTGGACGGAAAAACCAGGCGGGCCACCAGCGATCGGCCCACAACAGAAAACTGAAGCCCCAACCCGGCCCGGGATTGCGCCAGCGTTTGGTCGTGGAGGTCATGACCACTCGAGCGCCCGTCGGCCCGTACCACTCTGCCAGGACAGGGGTTCGCGTGCTGCCAAAATCCGGGCGAATCGTTCCAGTGACACGGTCGCTTCGGCCGGTTCGCGGCCGG
>JBEHXD010000091.1:0-12989 GCA_048498875.1 Verrucomicrobiota bacterium | reverse complement strand
CGGACTTTTCCCACGGTGGGGAAGATCAAAGCGGCCAGGATGCCGATGATGGCAATCACAGTAAGCAGCTCGATGAGGGTGAAACCTGACTGGGCAGTACGTGTGTTCATAAGGATGACTAACGACGGCCCGCTGCGGAAAAAACAGTCAGTGGCGGTGTCTGGAAATACAAGCGTATTCTCTGATTCCCGGACTGGACAAAGCAGCGCCGTGTGCTGCAATGATGCCGCTATGATCGTTTATCTCGACGGCAAATACGTAGATTCCTCCGAGGCGAAAGTCTCGGTCTTTGACCACGGCCTGCTTTATGGCGACGGCGTGTTCGAAGGAATCCGGATTTATCAGGGAAACATTTTCCGTCTGCACGAGCACCTGGAACGCCTCGAACAATCCGCGAAGGCGATCATGCTCGGCTTGCCATTGGCCCGCGCCGCCATGGCCGAGGCCGTGTGCGAAACCTGCCGGCAGAATAAACTGCTGGATGGCTACATTCGCCTCGTCATCACGCGCGGCCCGGGCGACCTGGGTCTGGCTCCGTGGCTGTGCGAGAAGCCCACGCTGTTCATCATCGCCAGCAAGATCTCGCTCTATCCGCAGGAACATTACGACAACGGCCTCAGCATCGTCACCGTGCCCACACGCCGGATCGCGCACGATGCCCTGCCGCCGACGATCAAGTCGCTCAATTACCTCAACAACATCCTGGCCAAGATCGAGGCGAAGCAGGCGGGCGCGCTCGAGGCCATCATGCTCAACGCCCAGGGCTACGTCGCGGAATGCACGGCGGACAACATTTTCATCGTGGTGAAAAACGAAATCCTCACGCCGCCCGCCTCCGCCGGCGCGTTGAAGGGCATCACCCGCGGCACGATCCTCGACATCGCCCGCGACCTGAAACTGCCGTTGCGCGAGACCGACCTGACGCGCCATGACATCTGGTGCGCGGACGAGTGTTTCCTGACGGGAACCGGGGCTGAAGTGATCCCGGTAGTCAAACTCGACGGGCGGGTCATCGGCACGGGAAAGCCCGGTTTGATCACCGCCAAAGTGCTCGAAAATTTCCGTCGCAAGGTGCTGGTGGAAGGTGTCCGGACGTGACGCGGATTTCCGTGTCCGCGCTTGCGTCTCTGGCCAAGTTGGCTCATTCAAATTGCGCGGGGAACAGCGTACTGTCCGGGGCGATTTGCGTTTCACGGACGGGCCATTATTCTCCTGATTAATCAAACATGGCCAACTCCCTCAAGTGCGACCTCTGCTCGAAGCCGGCGACCGTTCACCTCACCCAGATCGTCAACAGCAAGATTCATAAAGTCGATCTGTGTGAAGCCTGTGCGCAGGCCAAGGGGGTGACCGATCCGGGCGGTTTTTCGCTGGCCGATTTACTGTTGAAAGCCTCCCTGAATCCCGAACCGACGGGCGAGGTGCGCTGCGAATCCTGCGGCTTTACCCAGCAGGACTTCAAAAAAACCGGCCGTTTCGGCTGTCCGTCGTGCTACCAGCACTTTAACGCCATGCTGGAACCGATGCTCGACACGATGCACAAAGGCATCACGCATACCGGCAAGGTTCCCCAACGCGCGTTGGAACGGAAATCGCTGTACGAGCGCCTGACGCAATTGGAAACCGAACTTGACCAGGCCATCAAAGCGGAACGCTACGAGGACGCGGCGCGTTATCGCGACGAACTTCACCAGGTAAGACAGGCGAGTGGACGCCAGCAGAACGCCTGACGATGAAAATCAACGAACTGATCGACTCTCACTCCGAACTCACCGATACCGCTGCCAGCAAGAGCGCGGTGGTGTTGATGACCCGCATCCGCTTGGCCCGCAACCTGGCGAACCATCCCTTTCCCGGCTGGGCCAAGGAAGCGCAGAAGCGCGAAATCCGTGACCAATGCATGCAGGCAGTCGCAGCGCTCCCGCAAATGAAGCGCGGACTCGCCATTCCGGTGGAAAGCCTCGACGAGTTGCAGAAGCAGATTCTCGTGGAACGGCACCTGATCAGCCGTGAACTTTGCCACGCCAAATCGGGCTCCGGCATCGTCATCAGCAAGGACCAGTCGTGCGTGGTGATGGTCAACGAAGAAGACCACCTGCGCATCCAGGTGCTGCGTGCCGGCTACCAATTCAAGAAGGTGTGGAACACCATCAATGCGCTCGATACCGACCTTGAGGAGCACGTCGATTATGCGTTCTCGCCCAAGCTGGGTTATTTGTCGGCCTGCCCGACCAATCTCGGCACCGCGATCCGGGCGTCGACCATGATGCACCTGCCGGCGCTCGTGATTTCGAGCCAGATGGAAAAGGTGGTTCGGGCGGTTAACCAGCTCGGCATGGCGGTGCGCGGCCTGTTCGGCGAGGGCTCGGACGCAAGCGGCAGCATCTTCCAGATTTCCAACCAGACGACGCTCGGCGAAAGCGAGGACGACATCATCAAGCACCTGAACGGGGTCCTGAACACGATCATCGAGCAGGAGCTCAACGCCCGGGAAAAGCTTGTGGAAGGGGAACCCACCAAGCTTTCCGATAAGATCGGTCGTGCTTTTGGCATTCTGCAAAATGGGTTTTTGCTCAATTCGTCGGAAGCGATGAATCTTCTGTCGCTGATCCGCCTGGGTATCGACCTTGGGGTGTTTGCCGACGCGCAGCGCGCGGTGGTCGACCGTCTTTTTATCGAATGCCAGCCCGGCCACGTCCAGCATGCCGCTAAAGGCTCCTTCGAACCGAGCCAGCGCGATGTGCTCCGGGCCGAGAAACTGAGGACGGAATTTGCCAAAATGCCTTCTCCTGACTTTAGTAACATCGTCCGCTAACCGATTATAACTACAAAGCCGATGGAACCAATGAACAACTTCACGCCACGGGCGCAGCAAGTGCTGGCTCTGGCTCGCAAGGAGGCCGATCGCTTCCACCACAATTACGTCGGCACCGAACACTTGTTGCTCGGGCTGATCAAGTTGGGGCAGGGTGTGGCGGTCAGCGTTTTGCAAAAAATGGGCCTCGATCTCGAAACCGTCCGCGGTGAGGTCGAGAAACAGGTCGGGGTTGGCCAGGAAAGCAAAACCCCGGTCGGCAGCATTCCCTATACGCCCCGGGTCAAGAAAGTGCTCGCGCTCGCCGGCAAGGAAGCGAAGGCGCTGAATCATAGCTACGTGGGCACCGAGCACATCCTGCTCGGGCTGCTGCGCGAGGGTGAAGGTGTCGCGGCCCGGGTGCTCAAGACCCTCGAGGTCGACATCGAGCGCACCCGCAACGAGATTCTCCGTGAACTTGATCCCCAGTTTTCTTCCGGTCAGGGTGGTGAAGCCAATCCTCCGTCCGGTGGCGGAAGCGGTGGTGGCGAGGAAGTCCAGCCGCGCGGAAGTGGCGGTGACGACAAGAAAGAGGTCAAGACCCCGGCGCTCAAGGCGTTTGGTCGCGACCTGACGGAACTCGCGCGCAAGGGCGAAATGGATCCGGTCGTGGGCCGTCAGAAGGAAATCAGCCGCGTCATCCAGATCCTGTGCCGTCGCACCAAGAACAATCCGGTTCTTGTTGGCGAAGCCGGCGTGGGCAAGACCGCCATTGTCGAAGGCCTCGCCCAGGAAATCACCAAGGGCAACGTGCCGGAGATTCTCGCGGACAAGCGCGTCATCACCCTCGACCTGGCCCTCATGGTGGCCGGGACGAAATACCGCGGCCAGTTTGAGGAGCGCATCAAGGCGGTGATGGACGAGATCAAGCGCGCCAAGAACGTGATCATCTTCATCGATGAAATGCACACCATCGTCGGCGCTGGCGCCGCCGAAGGGGCAATGGACGCGTCCAACATCTTCAAACCCGCTCTTTCGCGCGGTGAACTGCAATGCATCGGGGCGACCACGCTCAACGAGTATCGCAAGTATATCGAGAAGGACAGCGCCCTCGACCGTCGTTTCCAGATGGTCAAGGTCGAGGCTCCGTCCGTGGAAGATACGATCCTCATCCTGAAAGGCATCCGCGGTAAATACGAGGAGCACCACAAGGCGACCTTCACCGACAAGTCGATCGAGGCGGCGGCGAAACTTTCCGACCGCTATATTACGGGACGTTTCCTGCCCGACAAGGCCATCGACGTGATGGACGAGGCCGGATCGCGCGCCCGCATCACCAAACTCAATCGTCCGCCCGAGATCGAAACCCAGGGCAAGGAAATCGAGGCCGTTTGCCTGCAAAAAGAGCAGGCGATCGCCGCGCAGCACTTCGAGGAAGCCGCGAAATACCGCGACAAGGAAAAGCAACTCCGCATCAAGCAGGAGGAACTGATCGAGTCGTGGAAGAAAACCCGCGACGAGGAACGCATCATCGTGGACGAAGACCAGATGACGGTCGTTGTCGCCGAATGGACCGGCATTCCGTTGAATCGCCTGGAAAAGAAGGAAAGCGAACGCCTGCTCTCGCTCGAAAACGAGCTGCAGAAGGCCATCGTCGGCCAGGACCCGGCGACGGTCGCGATCGCCCGCGCCCTGCGCCGTTCACGCGCCGACCTCAAGGATCCGCGCCGTCCGATCGGTTCCTTCATGTTCATGGGCCCGACCGGCGTCGGCAAGACCGAGCTGGCCAAACAGCTCGCCTCGCAGATGTTCGGCAATCAGGACGCACTGATCCAAATCGACATGAGCGAATACATGGAAAAGTTCGCCGTGTCCCGCCTGGTCGGTTCGCCTCCCGGATATGTGGGCTACGAAGAGGGCGGCCAGCTGACCGAAGCGGTCCGCCGCCGTCCTTATTCCGTGATCCTTTTCGACGAAATCGAGAAGGCCCACCCGGATGCGTTGCAGCTTCTCTTGCAGATCATGGAGGACGGACGCCTGACCGATTCGCTCGGTCGCACGGTCGACTTCCGCAATACGATCATCATCATGACGACCAACGTCGGTGCGCAGCTCATCCAGCGGCAAACCACGATGGGATTCGCCGCGGGCAACTCCTCGGACTTCCACGATATGGACAAGTTAAAGGAAAAGGTGCTCGAAGAAGCCAAGCGCATCTTCAAGCCCGAGTTCCTGAACCGTATCAACGATCTCGTGGTGTTCCGTCCGCTCGATAAGAACGATCTTCTCAAGATCGTGGAAATCGAGGCCGCGAAAGTCACCAAACGGCTTGCTGCCCGCAACATCCAGCTCGAGTTCTCGCCTGAATCCAAGACCCTCCTCATCGAGAAGGGCTACGACGAGAAGTACGGCGCGCGTCCGTTGCGCCGGGCTGTCGAGCACTACCTTGAGGATCCACTCGCCGAAGCCTTGTTGCGCGGCGAGGTCAAGGAAGGGGAACCGATCCTGGTGGTGCGCAATGGCGACAAGCTGGAGTTCAAGGCCAAGCTGCCATCCGCCGAAAGCGGCGTGGCTCCTTAAGCCCGACGGTTGTTAAACCAACTTCAACGCCGAAGGTGCCTTCAGGCGCCCGCGGCGTTTTTCTTGGGGGTAGGGCGGATTATCCTTAATCCGCCGTCAGGATGGTGAATCGAGAGCCAAATGCCCGATTTGGGATAATCGAGGGCGCCAGAAGCCGGCGTTACACCGCAACCAACCATGCAAATCGCGGCATAAAGCCGCTCCTACCCATACAGCCGGGCCCGCCATCCCGATTTGTCTACCGGAATGTGTAATAAATTAGCTTCACCAATGAACCTTTTCCGACTTGTCGGCGTCTAAGGGCTCACTTCATCTTCAAAACCCACCATGCTCGAAATCGTCAAGGGTGCCGGCTACCTCATCTATCCACTCGGTCTTTGTTCGCTGATTGCCGTCTATATCATTTGCGAACGCCTCTATGCCCTCAGGAAGGATGCGGTGCTCCCCGACGATCTGGTTGACGCCATCATGGAGGGGAAGCAGCTGGCTCCGGGGCGCTATTCCGTTTTGTCCCGGATTGTCGCCTACGCTGAAACTCACCGGCATGATCCGGAAGCGATCAAGGCATTTGCCCGGCTGGAGATTAATCGAATGGAACGGGGCGTGCCTTATCTTGACGTCATTTATACGGTGGCCCCTCTGCTTGGTTTGACTGGAACCATCTGGGGTCTGCTGAAGGTATTCCGGGAGGTTTCGCCTGAAACGGGTATTCCCGATCCGGCTCCTTTCATGCAGGGAGCCGGCCTGGCGCTTTCCGCTACTTTGTTCGGTCTGGTGATCGCGATGCTCTCCCTGATCCCTGCGGGGTATCTGCAGCGGAAAATTGAGAACTACGCCGTTAAAATCGACCTGCTGCTGGAACGCGTGCTGAGTCGTGAGCCCAAGCCAGGCCAATGAGCGCCCTTTATCAAAAACGCCCCCGGCGTCGGGAAATCAACCTGGTCCCGCTGATTGACGTGCTCGTGATGCTGGTCTTCACCTCGTTCATCACGATGCAATTCAAGCATCCGACCACGTTGAACCTCACTTTGCCGAAAGTCGAAACGGCCGGCAAAAGTGAATTGAAGCAGGTCATCACCATCAGCCTTTCCAAGGAAGGCGCGGTCGATCTGGACGGCCAGCATGCCACCATGGAAAACTTGGCGGAACTGATTCACAAAATGAATCCGCCCAAGGATATTCCGGTCGTCATCCGCTCGGATGAAAATACTCCGCTGCGTTTCGTGACCGAGGCCATGGACGCCTGCCGCAAGCACGGGTTGAACAAGATTCACCTGCAGGCGCGGTAGGGCGGATTATTCCTGATCCACCGTTCAGGACTTGCGCCGCGCTCAGCATCGGCGGATTAGGGATAATCCGCCCTACCGTTTCTCCTCGCTACCCGCTACTCGCTACTCACTACTTTGCCGCGATGAAAATTCTGATCACAGGAGTCACGCGCGGGCTCGGCCGGGCGCTGGCGGACTGGTATATCGCGAATGGACACACCGTGTTTGGCTGCGGACGCAGTGCGGAAATCCTGGATCTTCGTTTCACTTATTCGGCGCCACATGATTTCACCGTGGTGGATGTCACGGAGGAAAACCGCGTCGCCTTGTGGTCGGAAAAAATCCTCGCCGTTCATGGCACGCCCGACCTGCTGATCAATAATGCGGCGTTGATGAACCAGCCTGCGCCGCTGTGGAAAGTGCCTGCCGCCGAGTTCAACAAGCTCATCGACGTAAACATCAAGGGCACGGCCAATGTCATCCGGCATTTTGCCCCGGCGATGATTGCGGCGAAAAAAGGCGTGATCGTTAATCTCAGCTCGGGGTGGGGGCGCAGCACCTCGCCGGAAGTGGCTCCCTATTGCGCCAGCAAGTTTGCGATCGAGGGACTGACGAAGGCTCTTGCGGCGGAACTTCCTTCCGGCATGGCCGCCGTTCCTCTCAACCCGGGTGTCATCGACACCGATATGCTGCGGCAGGCCTGGAGTGACGGTGCGTCCAGTTATCCCAAGGCGGCCGAATGGGCGAAGGTGGCGGCGCCGTTTATTTTGAAGTTGGGGCCAAAGGATAACGGAAAATCCGTCAGCGTCGCCGACTTCGAAGACTAGAAAAAAGCCCAACACAAAGTTGGGCTGATTTTTTATCGCAGATCAAACGAATCCGCGAGATGCCTTTACCGGGAGCGGAGATTAAGGCGTCGCTGGTTTTGTCGGCATCGGAAATTCCCGTCGAATCCAGTCTTCCAGCAGGCCCTTGTCGTAGCGCAGCGGCTCATTTTGCATGAAAGTGGGGCGGAGATTTTGCATGAAGTTCATGTCCACCAGGCGCCGATCTCCTTCGCTAATCACGGCTCCCGCCGAATCCACGAGCTGAAAATGCAATTCCATCCGGGGAATGTAGATTTCCTTCATAATCCGGATATCGTGAGTACTGCCAGGGGGAATATCGCCCGCCAGATCGATGTCAGAGAAGGTGACCGTGAGCTTCTGGCCGGCGGTCAAGTGACGCGCGGCTTCGTCCTTTATGTACTTCGAAAGCTCATCCAGATAATACTGGCTGGGAGCACCGTTCACCGAATCACGGACGTCGGTAAACTTGTCAGGATTGGTGAAATTGACGGTGACATCGCCACTGGCTGCGGGGTTGGGATTCGAAGGAGTCGTCTGGCAACCACCAGCGAGAAGGGCGACCGCGAGAACAAGCAAGGAGTAGGTTTTCATGGCAGGATGAAAACCAGCGTAGCCACTTTCCTTCTCATTTCCACTCTCCATTTGTAACGGGACAGAATTGGGAAGATCCCGCGCAGGTATCCCGTCGGGATCCGCCTGCATTCCCAAACGTTGCCCTGTCTCCGAACCCAGGTCACACAAGCACGCAAACAGCCTGCGGCTTCAGGAGACGTGGCATCCATAAACGGTGAAGGGGCCCGATGGCCCCTCCACACAACACAACTGACTAGAACGCAGATAAAGTCAGCCACTGGGGGTTGGCAGGAAAGATCATTGAGGCATAACACTCATTCGTCGCGGCCAGCAGCTACTATAACGCGACGAATCTCCGCTGGTTTTCCCAAGTGAAAAGGATTTGGCCAACAATGCGATTGTCGCCAAGGTGCAAACCATGCCTGATGGTCGCGACGGTGCGGGTTTGCTCCGCCGTTGATTTTCCTGCGATTCAAAATCCTCCCTCGAACTGTTATCCCCATGGCATCGACTCTTCCCGCTCCGGTTATCTTTCTGCCCGGCATCATGGGCAGCACGCTGCGCGACGAATATCCGGTTGGCCCGGAAAATGTGTGGTCGGTCGCGAAAGCCGCCTTGAAATCCTATGAGCGCATCACGCTTCATCCCGACAACCTGCGCTATGAGGTGATTGAACCGGCGCGGGTGGTGAAGGATCAGGTGTTCGAGCTTTTTTATCACGAGATCATCGAGGAGCTGCGCTACAATCTCAGCCCCGGGCCGGACCAGCCGGTGCCGGTTTATCCGTTCGCGTATGACTGGCGGCAGCCCCTCGCAGTGACGCAGGCGGCGCTCGCGGCCTTTGTCACCGAAGTCATCGAACGCACGAGCTTGATGCGGCACTACTTTGACGCCGGATACACGGCGGCCAACGGGAAGGTAAACCTGGTTGGACATTCGATGGGCGGAGTGATCATAGCCGGTTACGCGAGTGACTACGGACTCGATCGCGTGGAAAAAGTCGTGACCCTGGCCGCACCGTTTCGCGGCTCGATCGAATCGATTGCCAAGACCACGCTGGGCGGCGGCGGCTTCAGCGCCGCGTCCGGCGGATCGCGCGAACGCGAGGCGGCCCGCACCACACCCGCGTTGTACCATTTGCTGCCGTCCTATGACGGTGCGGTGAAGCCCACCAAACTGGACGTCTATCTTCCGGAAAACTGGCAACGCAGCATCGTGAACACGCTCGCGTCCTTCGTGGAGAGACACAGCCTGGCTTTAAAGGAAACGGACGATGCCAAACGCAGTGCCGAGGCGCAAACGCTCGCGGAGGACCTGTTGAAGAAGATTCTCGACGAGGCGTGGGAGCACCGGGCGGGGCTGGAGAAGTTAAAGCTCCCCGATTCCAAAATCTGGCTTTCCGTGGTGGGAGTGGGCGCGGATACGCGGCTGAATGTGAAGATCACCGTCGATCCGGACGACGGTCCCGGTTTTGAGCTGCCCGATCCGAGCAATGAATGGACGAAGAAGTCTTCGAGCGAGGATACCGGCGACAACACTGTTCCTTTCCCTGGAGCACGCTGTGCGTTTATTCCGGAGGAACAGGTGGTTTGTCTTTCGCCGGACGATTTTGAATTTCTCGAATTTGGCGACAAGTTGCTGAACCATCTCGGATTTCACAGCGCGTTGCCCAATATGAATGTAGCGATCCGGCTGACGATCTCGCATCTGCTCGGCCGCCCGCAAGGCGACATCTGGGGCCGCTGCTCGCCGGAGATCAACGCGAAGGACTGGGATCCGCCGATCGACGGTCTGGCGCGGAAATAGAGTCTCGGTTTGGATGGTGGTGATTCGATCCAGAGGGTTGCCCACGAAACACACGAAAGAACACGAAATTGGGTTTATCGCTGGCCTTAAGGTAGGGGCCGTTGCCCTCAACGGCCTTGTCCATGGTAGCAGGATGCATTCGGCGGCTGCGGACTAAAATGTGAATGTGCGTGGTAAGTCCATCGCCCATTTTGTGCCGAGCTGGGGCTCGGCGGTCCCGGGGATGATTGCGCGTATTTGATCCGACGTGCGGAAAGGCCGTGGGGGGCAACGGCCCCTACCGTTCGGAACCTGCCAAAACAACAAAAAAGGCGCGACTCCCGGGTGGGAATCGCGCCTTTCTTTGCTTGTCCGGCCGGGGTAGTGGCCGGAAATTTTCCCAATCAAAACATGTCGGGTGGGACGTTGCTCAGCGCGTCCATCATTGTCGTGAGGCCCATCTTGACCTTCAACATCGAATCCTGGTGCAGGGTCTTCATGCCGTTTTTCATGGCGACCCGCTTCAGGTCGGCCACCTCGACCTCCTTGTTGATCGCCTCGGTGAGTTCCTCCGAGTTTGTCATTAGTTCGTGGATACCCACGCGGCCCTTGTAGCCGTTGCCACTGCACACGTGGCATCCGCCAGGCGAGGCCTTGTAGATTTCGCCGCCGGCTTCGAATCCGATGGCCTTGTGCAGAATGTCGAACTCACGACCCTCCGGCACGTATTTCACCTTGCAGTTTTTGCACACGCGGCGGAGCAGGCGCTGGGCGCACACGCAGACGAGCGAGGCGGAAATATTGAACGGCTCGATGCCCATTTCACCCATGCGGGAAACCGTGGAGGGCGCGTCGTTGGTGTGCAGGGTGGAGACGAGCAAGTGACCGGTGAGCGCCGCTTCGCAGGCGATCTGGGCGGTTTCCTTGTCGCGGATTTCGCCGACAAGAATGATGTCCGGATCCATGCGCAAATAGCAGCGCAAGGCGCGCTCGAAGGTCAGGCCGATCTGCCGGTTCATCTGCATCTGGTTGATACCGGGAAGCGTGTATTCGATCGGATCCTCGGCCGTCTGGATGTTGACGTCAGGCGTGTTCACTTCGCCGAGCGCGGAGTAAAGCGTCATGGACTTGCCGGAACCGGTGGGACCGCAGTGCAGGATCATGCCGTAGGGCTGGCGGACGCACTCGCGATACTTTTCGAGATTTTCCTCCGAAAATCCGAGCATTGGCAGCGGCAGCGTGCTTTTTTGTTTGTCGAGAATACGCATGACGACCTTCTCGCCATGGTTCATGGGCCCGGTGGCGACGCGCAGGTCGATATCGATGTTTTTCTTGGTGAATTTCTTGAAGACGATGCGTCCGTCCTGCGGCAACCGGCGTTCGGCAATGTCCAGGTTGCACATGATTTTGAGGCGCGCCACGAGGGCGAACGAGACCTGCTTGGGCAACCGCAGCTTTTCGGCGCAAATACCGTCGATGCGATAGCGCACCATCAGGTCCTTCTCCATCGGCTCGACGTGAATGTCGGAGGCGCCGGAAATATAGGCGTCCTCGATGATCCGGTTGGTCAGCTGGATGATCGGCGCCGATTCCTCGCTTTCAAGATCGGCGGCCTTCACTTCGCTCGTCCCGGTTCCGTCGACACTGTAGGCGTTGCCGATCAGGTCCTTGACTTCGTCGAGATCGACGTCGCCGGCCTCCAGGGTCTTGGCTCCGCCGCCGCCCTGTTCCTTGAAGAATTGTTTGACGAGTGCGTCCAGGATGGTCGCGGGAATGATTTTGACCTCATCGATGGTCATTTCCGTCGCCTGCTGGAACGCTTCGCGTTTCGCGTAGTCGAGCGGATTGATCATCAACACCGAACAGGTATTCGTTCCGGATTTGCGCACCGGGAAAATTCCCTCGCGCCGGATGATCGCGTCGCCGGTCATCGTGACGAGTTTGTCGTCGACTTCGATGCCCTCCGCCGTCGTGACCAGCGGCAGATCGGTGAATTTGGAGATGAACTTGGCCGTGTCTTCCGCGCTGAGCTGGAACTTCGGGTCCAGCATGCGCTGGATCAACGTCGACGAGTATTCCGCCACTTCGGTCAGGATGGCGAGGTCCTTGGGGGTAAACTGGCCACCGGTGCCGGCGGAAAGTTCCTTGTTGAGCACCTGGATGGCGCCGATGACGAGATTAGTTTTAAGTGGCACCGTCAGCATCGATTTCACGTCGAAGCCGACATTCATGGTTTTCAGCGCCGCGGTGTCGCCGCCCTTGCCGGTGAAAAAAAGGTGTTCACCCGTCTCCACCACCTTGCCGACGTTGCCCGTGCCCTTCGCGATTTTCTGGCCGATCAATTTCTGCGCTGTCTCACGGAAAACGCGCTCCTTTTCCTTGTCTGCGCCCCACAGGGTGGGCGAGTAGTAGATGTTTTTGAAGACCACGTCGCTGGCCTCCACGAGATAGAGTGTCATCGACTGGGCCTGGAGCGTTTCGACCACCTTGCTGGCGGTCAGCTCGATCACCGACTCCACGTCCTGCTTGCTCGGGGTCGGTTTCGAAATGACTTTGATCAGCAGGGACCGGCGGAGCGCGCCGGTAAGATTGCTCGCAGTGGCCATGAGAAAAGAGGGGATTGAGGCGCCGTCCGGCCGAAACCGGAGGTGCGGCGACTTGCTTGGAGTTGAAAAACGCGCTTGCTTGTAGGGGTGATTTTTCGCGTGGTCGAGGGCGAACTTGCAAATGATCAGCTGGATCAAAACCACTTGGAAAAAGTTTTTTGCGCGCAAGGCGCTCGCGCCACACGCAGCTGATGGCGCGCGCGGTGAGCAGGCGGCCGCGGATTTCCTGAAGTCGCGGCGCGGTTATTCAATCGTGGTGCGAAACTGGCGGAATCCCCGCGATCTCCGCGACGAAATTGACCTGGTCTGTCTCGATCGCGAGGTGCTGGTGTTTGTCGAGGTGAAGGCGCGGGCCGAGGGCGCGCTGGTCTCCGGGTTTCAGGCGATCGATCAGCGCAAAAAGCGTGCCCTGTGCCGCGCGGTGCACGCTTATCTCGGCCAGCTGGCAAGTCCGCCGCGGTCGTTTCGCTTCGACGTGGTCGATGTGACCCTGAGCGTCCGCCATGAGCGCCACGAGATCGCGGCTGAGCTGGTT
>JBEHXD010000090.1:0-13055 GCA_048498875.1 Verrucomicrobiota bacterium | reverse complement strand
GAGCGTATCGCTCGCGGTGCCGTAGTAGTTGGGATCGTCGATGAGTCGGGACTGCTGGCACGTTGGATGGAACCGGAATCAGTGCGGGCTTTGCCCTGCCGATTGGACCAGCCGTCGACAAGGATGGTAATCTCTACGTCGCCGATTTGAGCGCCAACACCATCAGGAAAATTACGCCAGCTGGCGTGGTGACCACGATTGCAGGGACCGCTGGCACGACCGGTTCGGCTGATGGTACCGGAACGGCGGCCCTTTTTAACCAGCCCAGTGGCGTCGCCGTTGACGGTAACGGGATCATTTATGTGGCTGATTCGGGCAACAACACCATTCGGAAAATCACCACTGCGGGCGTGGTCTCAACGATTGCCGGGACCGCGGGTTTTACCGGAAGCACCGATGCAAACGGGACAGCTGCCCGGTTCTATTATCCGCGCAGCATCGTGATCGATGGCAGCAACAACCTTTTTGTGGCGGACACCAAGAATAACACGATCCGCAAAATCACTTCCACGGGAGATGTCTCCACGCCTGCTGGCACGGCGGGAACCTTTGGCAATACCGACGCCACGGGAGCGGCCGCCCGCTTTAATTTCCCCAATTCCCTCACGATCGATTCCTCCGGCAATATTTATGTTGCGGACTCTTTGAACAATGCCGTGCGCAAAATGACGCCGGCCGGGGCTGTTACCACTTTGGCCGGAAGTCCGGGGAACGCAGGAGCCGTTGATGCCACGGGTAGCGCCGCCCGCTTCAATGAACCGAGCGGGGTTGCGGCAGACAGTGCGGGCAATATTTATGTCGCTGATCACAACAACCAGCTGATCAGGAAGATTTCCCCGGCCGGCACAGTGACCACCGTGGCCGGTGTGCTGGGGGTTTCCGGAGCTTTGGATGGTCTGGGATACAATCTTACGCCTTCCCAGTTCCGCAATCCCACGGGTACGGCGGTTGATGCTGACAACACGGTTTATGTGGCCGATACGGCCAATGGATTGATTCGAAAAATTACTGGAGGCGTGGTGAGCACCCTGGCCGGAAACATTTTCGAGGTGGGTAGCAAGGATGCCACCGGCACGGCCGCCAGCTTCAATTCCCCCTCGGGAGTGACGGTGACGAGTGATTCCTCCCGAACCGTTTATGTGGCCGACACGGCCAATCATCTGATTCGCAAAATCACCAAGGATGGTGTGGTGACCACTTTTGCCGGCACCCAGGGCGCGATTGGCAGCGCCGACGGCAATGGCGCAGCGGCCAATTTCAACTTTCCGACGGGTGTGGCCGTTGATTCCGGCGGCACAGTCTATGTGGCTGATTATGGGAATCACGTGATTCGGCGGATTACCTCCTCGGGCGACGTCACCACTCTGGCGGGCTCCGCGGGCAGCGAGGGCAGTGCCGATGGCACGGGCAGCTCGGCCCGGTTCAGTTTCCCACGCAATGTTGCCGTCGACAACGCTGGTAACGTCTACGTGGCCGACACCGGCAATAACACCATTCGCAAAATTTCCCCGGGCGGCACCGTGCAAACCCTGGCGGGATCCGCCGGTGTCACGGGCACAACCGATGGTATCGGTGGCAGCGCCCGGTTTAACGCTCCTGCGGGCATTACCGTGGACAGTGCTTCGAACGTTTATGTTTGCGACTCCACGAGCAGCACAATCCGCATGATCACCATTGCGGGTGTCGTAACCACGATTGGCGGTACGCCCAACGCGGCCAGCAATGTGGATGGAGACGGAGCGGCTGCCCGTTTCGACCATCCGATTGGCATCGCCGTGGACGGGGCGGGAAATCTCTACATTGCCGATACACGCAACCAGACCATCAGAAGGGGCAGCACCTCGTCCGGTTCCCCGGTTCCCGGCGGACCAGGCACCACGGGAGGTACGTCGGGCGGGACAGGTCCCGGCGGAATCTCGGGTAACGGCGGCACCAGTGGCCCCGGCGGCACCAATACGGGTTCTGGTTTCCTTTTGAAACCGGTTGGTCTCGCCAATAATCCGACGGCGGGAGGCATCTACGTAGCGGATACGTCGAATAACAGCATCAAGGCCATTGCAAACGACGGGACGGTTACCGTATTTGCCGGCAAGGATGGGACTGCAGGATCGGCGGACGGCACGGGAAGCGCGGCTTCATTCAACGGGCCCACCGGACTCGTGATCGACGCTTCCGGCAATTTGTATGTTTGTGACACGGGCAACGGCACGATTCGGAAAATAACCAGCGCGGGCGTGGTCACCACCCTGGCGGGTTCCGCCTCGATTCGCGGCAACCAGGATGGAACCGGTTCGGCCGCTTCGTTTATGAGCCCCACGGGCATTGCAATGAATTCTGCGACGGATCTTTTTGTCACCGATTCAGCCAACGACACCATTCGCAAGATCACCACGGCGGGCGTGGTCACCACGTTTGCCGGCACGGCGAAGAGCGTGGGCGAGGCGGACGGGGTGGGAACGGCCGCCCGGTTTAACAATCCAACCGGTGCGAGCATCGACTCATTAAACTACCTGTATGTCGCTGATACGAACAATCACACGATTCGCCGCATAGCCACCGTTGACGACGCTTCGGTGACGCCGACAATCGCGGCGGGGAGTGTGACGACGCTCGCCGGTTCGGCAGGCATCAGCGGGGCATTTGACGGGGTCAAGGCCTACGCGCTATTTAACCTGCCGACGGGGATCATGGTCGATTCGAACTTGAACGTATACGTGGCTGACACGGGAAATAGTTGCATTCGTCGGGTCAGCAATACGGGCGTGGTTTCGACCATTGCTGGTCTCGCGGGGATCACTGGCAGCAGGGATGGAACATTCACCTCCGCCCTTTTCAATCAGCCGCAGGGCGTGTTGGTTTCCGGGTCCATCATCGTTGCCGACACCGGAAATTCCGTGCTGCGCAGCATTGGCTCCAGTGCGGTATTCACCTTCAATCTGAAATCGCCCACGACAACCACTCCCGGCACGGGGAGCGGCAGTGGCAGTTCCGGCAGCAGCAGCGGTGGTGGTGGCAGCATGGAGCCGTGGTTCGTAATGGCGTTGATGGCGTCAGCGGCTGCGCTCAAATCACGCCGGCGCGGCGCCAAAGTCTGACGTAGCTTTCCTGTTTGGGTATGGCGGCAAGTCTCCATGGACTTGCCGCTTTTTTTTAGCCGGCGTCGAGGATTTCCAGGACGCTGTCCACACTCCGCAATTTATCCGGACTGAAAAACGAGTTGATGCGTGCCATCACCTGTTGAACCAGGCCGTCCGGACAGGAAGCACCTCCGGTGATCAACACACGCTTCGGCGAATCGTCGCCGGGCCAGAGCGGGTGAACCTCGATGTGTCCGCCCCGGCCGTGTCCCGCGGCGGGAAACACGTAGTGTTCAATTTCGTCCTTTGAGCGGATGTTCGCCTCCGATTGAATAAAATAGGCGCGCTGGCCGAGCTTTTGTTCGCACAGGCGATAGAGCTGGTACGTGTTGGAGCTGTTTTTCCCGCCAATGATAAAAGCAGCGTCCAGCGGTTCGGCCAACGCCCGCTGCAACGCATCCTGATTTACCTGCGTGGCGTAACATAGCGTGTCTTTTTTGCCCGCGCCGCCGACGTGTTGCGGACCGTCACGTTCGCCGAATTTGGCGACAAAGACGGATTTGAAATAATCAATGATCGCCGACGTTTCGTTCATCAGCAGCGTGGTCTGGTTCACAATGGCGATCCGGTCGAGATCCCGGGCGGGATCGAATCCGGGCGTGAACAGTCCGGCAAACCGCGCGAGCAAAGCCGAACGCTTTTCGGCGCCCGGAGCGGCGATGTAATCGCCGAGCAGCTGGGCTTCCTCCAGATTGCGGATGATGATCGACGGTGCGTAGCGCCGGGTGTTGGAAAATGTCGCCTTGGTTTCCTCGTGCTCGCTTTTTCCGTGGATGATCACCGTGTAGCCATCGCGTCCGAAACCACGTGCGGCTTTCCATACTTTTTCCACCAGCATGCAGGTGGCATCGTAGTGTGCGACCCGGATGCCCTTGCGCACCAGCTTCATCTTGTCTTCGTCCGTGGCGCCAAAGGCGGGGATGATCACGATGTCGTCGGTGGTCAGCTCATCCCATAAAAGAGGCGAATGGTCGCCGGGTTTTGCAATCGAGCCATCCACCGCGAAGGGCTGGCCCTTGTCGGTCTGCAGGAACCGCAGTCCGCGCCGCAACAGGTCCTCGTTCACGAACGAATTGTGGATCAATTCGCTGAGCATGAAAACGCGTTTTCCCGGATTTTCCGCCAGGGATTCATAGGCGCGTTCGATGGCGTTTTTCACTCCGAGGCAGAACCCAAAGTGGCTGGGGATCACATAGTGGACGACGCCAAAATCCAAGGTGGCAGGCTTTGAGGCGGAACGTTCGTTGGTGCGGTTCAGCGTCTTGATCGCCTCGCACAAGCGGCTTTGATAGAGCGCACGCGCGGCGTGGTCCTGTTGGTAGATATTCCGATTGCGGTCCTTCTCGACCCGAAAGCGATAGATGTAGTCATTCTCGCCCAAATGGAGGTAGGGAATCTCTATCAGGTAGGGCGTGAGTTCGCTCATCACTGCAGTCAGCAGCGGCGCCAGCGACGGGCGAATCAACTCCAGTTGTTCCAAGGTGTGGAATTCGATCTCCGGGTCAGCCGGTGCATCGCTCACCTGGGCAAAAAGTATCCGGTAGGACACTCCGTCGACGGTACAGGAAAAATATTCCTTCGGTTTTGTATGCAGCGAGAAGCAGCTGGCCAGGCGACCTTCCGCCATGGCTTCATCTTTCCCGACAAAAGCCTGACCGAGTTTTGTTCCCGCCTTGCGCACGGCCAGCTGGTTGCTCTCGTTAAAAGCGAGAATCACGCACATTGAGGAAGTTTGACTGGACGGCTCGGGCATGCGGTCACTCAACGCGGTTTGCGGGTGGGGTCAAGCGGCGCGGGACGCGCCGCGCCGCATCATGGCTTGCACAGGACCTGGCACGCCGCTACTTTCATGTCGTCGGGCTGACCGGTTTGAGCATGGATTCCTCTTTTCCACCATCTCAGCATAGCAGTCCGCCGACCGGGCAACCGGCAGGCGCACGATCGGTGCATTGGAAACTGGCGGCGGGATATTTCGCGTTTGTGGTGGCCTGGAGTCTGGTGGCCCGCTTCCTCGTTCACTCCACCGCGCACAATGAGGCGCAGGTGGCGCGGTGGACGCTGTACACCGATGCGGTTTTTATTTTCGCCTCAACTTTGCTGCTGGCGCTGGTCGTGCGCCGGTATTCACGCCAGATCCAGCGCGCGCAGGCGCAAATCAGCGACAGCGAAAGTCATTACCGGCGCCTCATTGAAACCGCCTCCGAGGCGATCGTGGTCATGGACGTGGACCGCGGCCACTTTGTGCGACACAACCGCCAGGCGGAGCGTTTGTTCGAGGCGTCCGCGGCGGAGCTGGAGAAACTGGGCCCGGTGGAGTTGAGTCCCGAATTTCAACCTGATGGACGTCGTTCGGTGGAGAAAGCCCGCGCCTATTTGATGGAGGCCGCGGCGGGTGGCGCGCCTGTTTTCGAATGGGTTCACCGCAGCCTGTCGGGGCGGGAAATTCCGTGTGAAATCCGCCTGTTGCGCCTGCCCGTCAAGGACGCGCAGCTGATTCGTGGCTCGATTACCGACATCACGGAGCGGCGCCGGGCCCAGGAGGCGTTGCGGCGAAGCGAACAGCAGCTGGCGTTGATCTTCAACAACGCCACCGATCGAATGGCGCTCTGCCAGGTTGAACCAGGCGGGGTTTTCCAGCTGGTGGCCGTCAACAAAACTTTTCTAAAAGCCGCCAATGCGTCGGGGCGGTCCGTCAGGGAGATGGACCTGGTTGGTCACACCTTGCAGGAGGCAAACGAACACGTTCTGGGATTTTCGCCGGAACACAACCGCGCCAAGCACGAGCGGTTTCTCACGGTGGTTTCGTCGCGACAGGTGCTCGCCTACGATGATGTGCTGGAGACTTCGTCGGGACGCCGTTATAGCGAAACCGTACTGACCCCTTTGCTCGACGAATCCGGCAGTTGCACGCTGGTGCTGGATTGTTCGCGCGATGTCACGGATCAGCGGAGGGCGGCGGAGGCACTCGCGCGTAGCGAGGAAAATTACCGCACGCTTTTCGAGCACGCGAATGACGCCATTTTCCTGTGCTCGCTCGACGGACGTCTCCTCGAAGTCAACCGCAGTGCTTCCCAACTCACCGGATTTTCGCGTGACGAACTGCTGCGGCAGACGGTTTTCGATGTGATCTATCGGGAGGATCACGACTACCTGCGTCATTGCCTGCAGGAGCTCATGCAGGACGGCACGCGGTTTAGCATCTATCATTATTGCCGGAAGGACGGCGGGGTTTTTCCGGGCGAGACGAACACCAAGCTTTTGCCTGACGGACGCCTGCTCGCGATGGTGCGGGATATCAGTGAAAGAAAAAGCGCCGAGGAACAACGCACGAGGTTGGAGAAGGAGTTGAGGCAGGCGCAGAAAATCCAGGCCATCGGCACACTCGCGGGCGGCATCGCCCACGATTTCAACAATATCCTGGCGGCCATCCTGGGCAACGCCCAGCTCCTCAAGCTCACGCTTGCGCCGAGTCATGAGGGGCACACGAACGTCTCCCAAATCCTGGTCGCGAGCCACCGGGCCAAGGATCTTGTCCAGCAGATCCTCGTTTTCAGCCGTCAACGCGAACAATCGCGGCAGGTGGTCAAACTGGATCCGTTGCTGCGGGAGGCGATCAAGCTCATCAGCGTCTCGCTTCCGCCGGCGATCCAGTTGCACCTGAATACCGTGCCGGAGCTGCCCTCGGTGCTGGCGGATCCGACCCAGATTCACCAGGTGGTGGTGAATCTTTGCACCAATGCCATTCATGCGATGCGGGCCAAGGGGGGGACGCTGGAGCTCACCCTGGCTTCCGTGTTGCTGCCGGAGGAAAATTCGGAATCCAAGCCCAACCTTCCGCCGGGAAGGTACGTGTGTCTTGCGGTGGCGGATACAGGTCACGGCATGAGCGCGGAAGTCATGGAACGGATCTATGAACCGTTTTTTACGACCAAGGCGGTGGGCGAGGGCACCGGTCTCGGGCTGGCGGTGGTGCATGGCATTGTCCAGTCAAACGATGGCGCGATTTCCGTGAGCAGCAAGGTGGGCGAAGGCACGGTTTTTAAACTCTACTTTCCGGCCCGGGAGGCGCGTCCGGGCACGGCGCAGCCCTGGCCCATCAAGGAGGTCAGGACCGGCCAGGGTGAACACGTGGTGTTTATCGATGACGAAGCCTCCATCGTGGAAGTCGCCCGGATCATGCTCGGCAAGATCGGCTACCGGGCGACGATCTTCACCGATCCACGCCAGGCACTGCTTTATCTCCAGACCACCACTGACGCGATTTCGCTGTTGATGACCGATCTCAGCATGCCCGGCGTGAGTGGCATGGATCTGATTCGCGCCATCAATCGCAACCGGCCGAATCTTCCCGCGGTGTTGTTGACCGGCTATGGCAAGGCCTTTGATTCAAACGCTGCCGTCGGACTCAATGTCACCGAGGTGATCCACAAGCCCTTCACCATGGAACAGCTGGCCGGGGTGATTGAATCGGCGTTGTCCAAGCGCTGATTTTCCGGGACGCCTTTCCAAGGCGTTATCAACGGACTTTTCGCCAACGAATGGCCCGGCCATATTCCCGATTCTGGCGATAATTGTTCTCCCGGTGATCGGCGAATCGCGCGGATCACGGCGTGGAAGAGACTGGTGGGAGCCGGCGGAAAAATTGCACAGGGTTATTCGTCGCTGCCCGCTTCAATGGCGAAGAATTCCTCACGTTCCAGCACATCCATGGCCTGGCGGATGATGCCTGCCCGTTGATCGGGCAGCAGCTGGAGGTGATGGATGGTCAGCCATTCATCGATGCCTGCCTTTGCTTCGGCGCGCTTTGTAACCCCGGCAAGGAATTCGTCCGCATGGTCGCAGATGTCTGAGACGATGGATTTCCTTTCCATGGTGGTCGTACTTTAGCGGATGTTTGAAAAAAGCCAAGCCGGGGAACGCGACCCGGGTGACGTGGGTTCAAAAAGTTATTCACCGCGGGTTTGATGCTGAATGCAGAGTGCTGAACGCGGAGCGCTTCAAGCAATAAAATGGACCCTGCTAAACCGTCGCCTTCAGAGTCCTCCGCATTCACGCTCCGCCCTCCGCTTCCCCGGTGCCACTCCTACGCGATCAGCTCGAATGTCTTGCGTCCCAGGGATTGTCCGTTGACCAGAAGTTCAATGGTGTGGCTTCCGCGGTAATGGACGCGGGTGGTGAAATTGATGAAGCGCTGACGCTTGCCCAAGGACACCGCTTTGCCGGCTCGCAGTGTGAGTTCCTTCAACTTGAAAACCTTGGGTGCGAGCTTGCCCGATTTTTTTCGGTAGTGCACGGCATAGTCCACGGCGAGGTTTTGCGATTTCTTGCTGACGGAAGTGAGGATAAAGGAAAACGCCAGCGTGTCGCCGAGTTTCACTTTCACCGGCGTGAGGATGAATCGCGAGAGCTTGACGTTGGCGCCGTGGTTAAATCCGAAGAGCCGGAGGGTACGGGCATGCCCCGCCTTGATCAGGCTGCGGGATGCGTGGCGCGCGATCCAGGCGGTGTGGGGATTTTTCAGATCCCAACCCTCGAGCCGGTCCAGCATGATTTCCGGATGATCCTTTGAAATGTCGTTCAAGTGATTGGCGACTGATTTGCGGACGTACAAGCTCGGGTCAGCCTTTAAGTTGTGCAGGATTTTGGCCGCGAGGGAAGGGTCCCGGGAGATCGCCTCCAGCCGGAACGACCACGGCAAACGGGGACGCGACCCTTCGCTGGCGAGGCGACGCACATGCTCGTCGGGGTCGAGCGACCATTGCTCCATTACCGCAAGGGTGCGGGGAAGATCGCGTTTGAGGAATTCCCGGATGGCAAATTCCGCCGAACTGAAGGGCGTGAAGAATTTCAGCGCGTCCATGGACTCCTCAAAATGGCTGTGCCCGTGTTGGCCAATGAAGTCCGGCAGAAAGATGCCGACAAATCCTCCGGGTACCTTCGGGGCGATTTTCTTCAGCACGGCGACCGCGCCCGGGTATTTCTCCGGCAAGGTGGCGTGACAGGCCTCGGTCATGCGGCGGACTCGTTGAATGAGTGACAATTCCCCGAGGCCGGCCGTGGCGATGGTCAGAAAACGGTTTCGGTCGAAACCTTGATGGGCGCCGGACAGCAGTTCTGCGATCTGCCGGAAGCGCGCGGCATCAAACATGTCCTTGAGCGCGGGCGAAACGTCTTCTGCCATGGAAAGGCCCGCCCGATCACGCGGCAGCTGCCGCGTGATCGGATCGAAGTCAGAGTTTCAGCACTTCGGGAAGTTTGGCTGCGTCGCCGCCGCCGCCCATCGCGAAATCGGGTTTGCCGCCACCTTTGCCGCCGAGTTTGGCGGTGAGTCCACTGATGAGCTTGCCGGCTTGAATGCCCGCTTTCACCGCTGCTGGGGAAGAGAAAGCCACGAGGCTTACTTTGCCGTCAAAGTTTGCTCCGAGTTGGACCACGCCGTCGCCGATTTTATTGAGCACTTGGCTGCCGAGCGAACGAAGCGTTTCGGTTGAGTCGGTGACCACCACGGCGGAGACCCACTTGAGTCCATCCCGGGTAATCGCGGTGCCGGCGAGTTCCGTTGCCAGTGCGGCCGACGCCTTGGCTTCGAAAACCTTGAGCTTTTGTTCGAGTTCCTTTTGGTGCACGAGCACCTGCTCCAGTTTCTGCGCAACGTCATGGGCGCCGGCATTCAGACGGGCATTGACCGCTTTGAGCGCGGTTTCCTCATGCGCGACGAAATCGAGTGCCGCCTGACCGGCGACGGCTTCCAGGCGCCGGGTTCCCGCGGCAATGGCCATTTCGGCGACAATCTTGATCAAACCGATTTCTCCCGTGGTCGCGACGTGGGTACCGCCGCAGAGTTCGCGGCTGTAGCCGCCGATATCGACGACACGGACGATCTTGCCGTATTTTTCACCGAAGAAGGCGAGGGTCCCTTCGGGTTTCTTGTCGAATTCGGTTTCGTAGGCTTCGACTTTCGCGTTATCGAGAATGCGCTCGTTGACGAGTTGCTCGACTTCGCGCAACTGCGCGGAAGTGACTGCTTCGAAATGCGAGAAATCGAAGCGCATGCGATCCGTGGTCTTGTGCGTACCGGCCTGCCGGACGTGGGTGCCAAGGGTTTTGCGCAACGCCCAGTGAATCAGATGCTCGGCGCTGTGGTGACGATTGATCGCGCGACGATTGACGAGATCGACCTGCAAGGTCGCATCAGTGCCGGCCTTGAGGGCGGAGATTTCCGGCGATGGAGCCACCTTGTGGAGATGACGACCGGCTTTGTCTTTGACGCAGTCGACGAGGTCGAATTTGTGGCCGTTAACGAGCGCGTGGCCCGTATCACCGGCCTGACCGCCCATCTCTGCGTAGAACGGAGTTTGGTCGAAGATGAGAAAGGTGTCCTTCTCGGTTTTGACGACTTCGAGGAGTTTTCCGTGGGCGCTGGTCACATTGTAACCGATGAACCTGGTCGGCTGTATTTCGGTGGTTTCGCCCTCGGTCGCAGCGACGACAATTTCCTTTTTCTGAGCGGCTTTGGAGAGCGTGCGTTGTTTCTCCATTTCTTCCTCGAATCCCGCTGCGTCGACCGTGAGTCCGCGCTCCGTGGCGAGCAGTTGGGTCATATCGAGAGGGAAGCCGTAGGTGTCGTAGAGCTTGAAGGCGATTTTGCCCGCCAGCTCCTTTGAATTGGAGACGTTCGCATCTCCGACGGTCTGGTTAAACTCGCTTAAGCCGCGATCCAAAGTGCGGCCAAATGACTCTTCTTCGCTGCGAATCACGCGTTGGATGATGTCGCGGCGTTCGGCGAGTTCCGGGAAGACTGCACCAAGCGATTCGACGACGGGAGCAACCAGCTGTTCGAAGAATCCGGTGGGAAGACCGAGCTTCTTGCCATACAAAATGCCGCGGCGAAGAATGCGGCGGATGACGTAGTTGCGGCCTTCGTTACTCGGCAAAATGTTGTCGGCGATCGCACAGCTCACGCAGCGGGCGTGATCGGCGAGGACACGGAAGGCGACATCGGTTTTCTCCTGTTCGCTGAGGCCTTCGCGTTTGGTGGGAACCGTGCCGGTGTAGGTTTTGCCTGAAAGTTCCGCCACCTTTTTGAAGAGCGGAGCAAAGACGTCGGAATTGTAGTTGGAAGGCTCGGCGGAGAAATCCTTGAACCCTTTGGTCGTCGCATAAATGCCGGCGACGCGTTCGAAACCCATGCCGGTATCGACGTGTTTCGCAGCCAGGGGAGCGAAAGTGCCATCAGCGTTGGCGTTGAACTGAATGAAGACGTGATTCCAGATTTCGATGCAACGCGACGAAGAGGAGTTTACGAGCACACGGCCAGCGGCCTCATCGTCGGAGGGGTTGAGATTGAAATGAATCTCCGAGCAGGGGCCGCAGGGGCCGGTGTCGCCCATCATCCAAAAGTTGTCCTTTTTATTGCCGTGGACGATGTGAATGGCCGGATCGAGGCCTTCCTTTTTGAAAATGCCGGCCCAGATATCGTAGGCTTCCTGGTCGAATTCCGAGGGATCGCCCTTCGCCTTGTTCGGGGCGTAGACCGTGGCAAAGAGACGTTTGGCGGGAATTCCCCAAACTTTGGTGAGCAACTCCCAGCCCCAGGTCAGCGACTCCTTTTTGAAGTAGTCGCCAAAGGACCAGTTGCCGAGCATTTCGAACATCGTGTGGTGGTACGTATCGAAACCCACGTCCTCGAGATCGTTGTGTTTGCCACCCGCCCGAATACATTTCTGGGTGTCCGCGGCCCGCGTGTCTTTCGACGGACGTACGCCCGCCCACTTGGAGACATCGGCTTTGCGATCACCGAGAAAAATTGGCACGAACTGGTTCATGCCGGCGTTGGTGAACAGCAGTCCGGGCGAATCCGGAAGCAACGACGACGACGGGACGATCGTGTGGCCTTGTGAGGCGAAGAAATCGAGAAAGGACTGGCGGATCTGGGCGGAAGTCATGGCAGAGGCAAAGGGGATAGAACAGAGGCCGGAGCCTCTGCTGGCAAGACGTAAGGCTGGGGGGAATTTGGCCTGAACTCCCCTTGTTTTTACCTTCCATGCCCCCGCCGGGCGGTCTTGCAATTGCTGCGGCGAGCCATATGGTTTTGGCATTCCCCATCACGTTGGTCCCGAGTTGGACAAGGATGTCTGGCGAATCGGGTTTCGTGTGTTCCCCATGAACAATCGATGTCCATTATCAAGGAGGCAGACCGGAATTAAACGAGGTCATTGGGACAATCTGGGGACGACTTTTTCACCGTTGCCGACTGTGGCCATGTAACCCGTTTCTTTTCGATCCCCATGGCTCAGGCACTTCGAGTTCTAATGGTCGAGGATGACCCGCGAGACGCCGATCTGGTCGTCAGGGAACTGCGAAGGGCCGGATTTGAGCCGGACTGGAAACGGGTGGATACCGGGGAGGATTTTGTTGCGAATCTTCATCCGGGGCTGGATGTGATCATGTCGGATTACTCGCTGCCGCAATTCAGCGGCTTGGGAGCGCTCGAGCTTCTGAAGCGAAGCGGGTTGGACATACCGTTCATGATCGTGTCCGGCACGATCGGCGAGGAGACCGCCGTTGAGGCGATGAAACACGGGGCTTCGGATTATTTGCTGAAGGATCGGCTGGCCCGGCTGGGACCGGCGATTCATCAGGCACTGGATCAAAGCCGGGCGCGCACCCAGCACCGGCAGGCATTGGATGCCCTGCATCGCACGACGCGAATGCTCCAGACGATCTTCGACTCGGCGCCCGTGGCGATTATGGCGCTGGATTTGCAGGGGAAAGTCATCCGTTGGAACGCCGGAGCTGATCGTATGTTTGGGTGGACGGAAAACGAAGTGCAGGGCCGGCCTTGTCCAAGTGTCCCCGATGAGGGACGGAACGATTACCTCGCGATGATTGCCCAGGCCGTGCGGGGCCGTGCCGTGG